>JBBALS010000359.1:0-2614 GCA_040402915.1 Flavobacteriales bacterium | reverse complement strand
ATCGGCGTCTATAAAAACAATATCGAATTCACCTATAATTGTTGGAATCACCAAGCGCGCATCGCCAATGTATGTGCGAATCTTATCGGTCATTTTAGCTTCATCAATAAAGCGATTTACAAATGTATCGCGTTCAGGGTTGTTGTCGATGGTATGCAAAATGCCATCTTCAGCCAAACCTTCTGCTAAACAAATGGCAGAATATCCGGTGTAGGTTCCAATTTCAAGGATGCATTTAGGACGCGATAAATGACTCAACAAGCTCAAAAGTCGACCTTGTAAATGACCAGAAAGCATTCTCGATTGCATCATTTTAAGATGCGTTTCTCGATTTAATTTCTTTAAAATTTCGGGTTCTTCGCTGCTATGCGCGCTCGCATAGTTTGCTAATTCTTCGTCGATAAATTCCATGATGCAAGTTTAGATTTTTATTTAGTGATTAATCAACTTGATGGAAATTGTAGAATGAAGTATCAAAACTACTTAAACGTATATAAACATTTCAAATAAATGAGGTCGTTCAAAAATCGTGTATGTTGCACTTGGGAAGGGGAGTATGGGTCTCTTTAAAAAATACTCATCCTATTTACAAGCACATAATTATCAGTTGGCCAATAAATTACCAACAGGTTTGTTGAAAACAATAATTATATATAAATCAGGATGTTATAATTATTTGTCCGATTGAATTCTTCATTCCGATTGGAATTTTCCTCATCCCTCATTATGCATGTAAAACCGTCCGCCATAAAAAACGAATATGAGCAATCATCGTTTTACGAAGATTCATTTTCGAATTGCCTTTCCGTCTGTCGGTGAAAAGGGTTGTTGGAATTTCCTTAATGACAAATCCTTTCTGATGCAATTTATATAGAATCTCCACCTGACATATAAATCCCTTTTCTGAGAAAATTGGTATTCGATTGGTTTGCAATTGCTGCAAAGCGGAAACGCGGTAAATCCTATAAAAAGAGGTAAGGGTTTGATACGGAAGATTCAAACATCTGCGTGTTAATCCATTGGCGAATTTTGAAATGAGTAGTCGAGCCCAATTCGTTTTGCTAAATCCTCCGCCTTCCGAATACACCGAAGCCAACGCAACATCGGCATGATTTATTGAATCAAACATACTTTGTAATGATGAAAGATCTGCAGTTCCATCGCCCTCCATCGTTAATAAAAAATCGAAATCTGGAAGTGTTTTAAGTACATATTGAAATCCATTTTCAAAAGCAACTCCAGGTCCGTAATTGTTTCCATCACCCAAAACAATCAACCTTCCTTTTTGCTGCTCTTCATCTAACCAAAGACGAGATCCATCATTTGATCCATCATCGCATAGAATAATTGAAAGTTGGATGCTTGAACTTTTCAACTTCTCAATGGACTCTATCAGGTTTGGTAAATTCTCAAACTCGTTGAAAATTGGGATCACAACAGCCAGTTTCATCGGCTTACCAATTTTGTTTTTGATGCCATTCCCAGGTTTTTTGAAGTCCTTCTTGAAAAGGAACTTTCGCTTTCCAATGCAAAAGGATTTCAGCTTTTTCCGCCGATCCAACGCGTCGCATCACATCTTCGTAATCTTCAAAATTAGTATAGGGGAGTAGTTCAATTTTCGAATAATCATCCCGAACCAATGTCCATATTTTTTCTGCCAATTCAGCTATGGAAATTTCCTCCTCCGGTGCAGAACAAAAATTGAAAATGCCACTCGCTAAATCATCGCGATTAAACAATGCAATGATTCCATTAACAAGATCATCAATGTAAATAAAACTGCGTGTTTGGAGCCCGTCCCCATGAAGTTCCAGAGTTTCTCCTTTTGCAGCTTTTTCCATAAATACCGAATGCGGACCGCCCCACCATCCTTGGGCTTGACGAGGACCATAGCAACCAAAAAATCGCATGATTTGAAAGTGCAATCCAAAGGTTCTGCCTGCTGCGATTAGCTGGTGCTCAGTATGCAATTTCGATGTGGCATAAGCCCAGCGTTTAATCGTAGAAGGACCTAAAACGCAATCGCTTGTTTCGTTATAAGGTAAATGCGGATTTTTTCCATAAACATCACTTGTTGAAGCGAAAAGTAGTCGGATGTTTTGAGTTATAGAAAACTCAAGCAAGACATTTGATACGCGTGCATTTTCTTGTAAAGTTTCCCAGCCAGACGAATAGCGTGGAATTTTTTGTGATGCAAGATGAACGATTGTCTGAATTCCGATATGCTCAATCAGTTTAATATTCCCCGCATCACCTAAAATAAAAGTAAAGTTTGGATGATTTCGGATTGCTTCTAAATTGATTTCTAAACCACGACTTAAATTGTCGATTCCCCAAACTTGATGTCCGGCTTCAATCAAGCGTTCGCATGAGTGTGATCCAATAAAACCAGCTGCTCCTGTTACAAGAATTTTCATGTTGAGATGGAGCTATGTTTTATTAGTTTCAGGGTTTTCGTCCTTATTTGCATGGAAATACAAAAATACCTTTTCGGCTTTAGAATTCCCTATAGATACAGCTAGATCTTTCACAGATAAATCGCGAATCTTTTTTACAGAAATAAAATCGCTAAGCAATTTTTCTGCGGTGCTTTTTCCAATGCCCTCAATCTCGG
>JBBALS010000358.1:0-2622 GCA_040402915.1 Flavobacteriales bacterium | reverse complement strand
GAATGCCTTTCAATGGATCTTTCGGTCCTTTCAGCATTTCAGAAATGGAATTTACTAAGCTGCGTTCTTCGTTAATCAATAATTCGGCTGCAACACCCGTAATGGCTTCAATACGACGCACACCGGCAGCAACAGCACTTTCAGAAGTAATTCTAAAATACCCAATATTACCTGTTGCGGGTGAATGCGTTCCACCACATAATTCCACCGAATAGTTTTTATCAAATGTTACGACACGAACCAAATCGCCATACTTCTCTCCAAAAAGAGCCATGGCTCCGGTTTTACGTGCTTCATCAATTGGCATTTCACGCACATCGCGGGTTACATTCAATCGAATTTGTTCGTTTACAATTCGCTCAATCTCTGCAATTTCGCCAGCTGTTACTTTCGAAAAATGGGAGAAATCGAAACGCAAGTATTCATTATTTACCAAGGATCCTTTTTGCTCCACATGCGTCCCCAAAACTTTCCTCAATGCAGCGTGCATCAAATGTGTAGCAGTATGATTTCGCATCGTTGACTCGCGTTTCTCCAAATCAACCATTGCTTTGAAAACGCCTTGAATTTCTTTGGGCAATCGCTCTGCAAAATGAATAATGACTCCATTCTCCTTCTTCGTATCCAAAATAGCAATCTCTTCGTGTTGGCTTTTCAGAATTCCTGTATCGCCAACCTGTCCACCACTTTCGGCATAAAACGGAGTGATATTGAACACCAGTTGAAATTGTTTTTTCCCTTTGGCATTTACTTCACGGTAGCGCGTTATTTGAACAGCCGATTCGAGGTAATCGTAACCAATAAACTCTTGTTGATCATCCTCTAAAACAGTAATCCAATCGCCAGCTTCAACAACTGCCGCCGAACGTGAACGTTCTTTTTGCAATCGTAAATTCTCATTGAAACCCTCCATATCCACATCCAACTGCTGCTCTCTGGCCATAAGTTGTGTTAAGTCGATTGGAAAACCATACGTATCGAAAAGTTCAAAAGCGAATTTCCCAGGCACTTGAGAGTTCGAGGTATTCTTCGCAAGAAAATCGTTAAAGCGGTTGATTCCTGTTTCGAGTGTTCGTAAAAACGACTGCTCTTCTTCTTGCATCACCGATTCGATGAGTCCTTGCTGTGCTTTTATCTCAGGGAACTGATCGCCCATTTGGTTCGCAAGTGTTGCGACCATCTTGAACATGAACGGTTCTTTTAAATCCAAAAACGTGTATCCATAACGCACAGCACGACGCAAAATTCTTCGAATAACATAACCCGCTTTGTTATTGCTTGGAAGTTGACCGTCGGCAATGGCGAATGAAATGGTACGAATATGATCTGCGATAACGCGCATGGCAATGTCGATTTTTTCGTCCTGCTTGTAGGTTTTGGATGAACTATTTTCGAGGAATGAAATGAGCGGTTGGAAAACATCGGTATCATAATTCGATTGCTTGCCTTGTAAAACGACACATAAACGCTCGAAACCCATACCAGTATCGACATGTTGTGCTGGTAATTTTTCTAGGCTTCCATCGGCCTTTCTATTAAATTCCATGAACACATTGTTCCAAATTTCAATCACTTGTGGGTGACTTTCATTCACAAAAGTTTTCCCATCGATGCGAGCACGTTCTTCGTCGCTTCGAATGTCAACATGGATTTCGGAACATGGACCACAAGGACCAGTATCGCCCATTTCCCAGAAGTTGTCCTTTTTATTTCCGTTGATGATTCTATCGGGATCGATTAATTCTTTCCAAGTATCGTACGCTTCCTGATCGAATGCTAAATTTTCTGAGGCATCGCCTTCAAAAACAGTAACATACAAACGTGATTTATCGATTTTATACACTTCCGTTAAAAGCTCCCAAGCCCATTGAATGGCATCTTTCTTAAAGTAATCGCCAAAAGACCAATTACCCAACATTTCGAACATGGTATGGTGGTATGTATCCACTCCCACTTCTTCCAAATCGTTGTGCTTTCCAGAAACTCGTAAACATTTTTGGGTATCTGCAATTCGCTTGTGAATAATTGGAGCATTACCTAAAAAAAGATCTTTAAATTGATTCATTCCGGCATTGGTAAACATCAATGTGGGATCATTTTTAATGACCATGGGTGCCGAAGAAACAATTTGATGTCCTTTTGAAGCGAAGAAATCGAGGAATGTTTGCCGAATTTGCTTAGAATCCATAAAGCTATTGTACAAATTTATAATCTATGAAACGGCCCCAAAGGTAGTAAAACAGCAAGAAAATTGAGACCTATAGAACGCTTAAGATAAAAAAATTGCCTGTTTAATTGGAAAGGATTTATAAATTCGCAAAACTATTCCATTAAAAAAGGAGTATTCGATATTCTAACCAACCCTACGATTTGGCAAAAATACGTTATCAGTTTAATACAAAGTCGCTTTCCTACGAGCGCGTTAAGCTTTCGATTAAGGATCGATTACGTCGTTTTTTATCCTTTGCCGGAACAGGAATTGTTTTTGCAGCATTAGGTGTTTTGTTTGCCTATAATACATTCGATTCGCCAAGAGAAAAAGTACTCGAACGCGAAGTAGATGAATTACGACTTGAATACGATTTATTGAACCAACGCTTGAGTGACATGTACCTTGTTTTG
>JBBALS010000357.1:0-2632 GCA_040402915.1 Flavobacteriales bacterium | reverse complement strand
GAATTTGGTGGATTGTTTGAAATTTGGATTATGATAATTTTTGATGTTCTTTAGTACAAGTTAAATTGTATTTTTTGCAATGATATTTAGTATATTAAGGCGTTTTCTGCGCAATTTACTTTAAAACAACACCTGTTTTGTGAGTATAATTTTTGGAATGTCCGATTCAAGTAATTTGAATCGGACATTTTTATTGTTACTGATAATCAGACATATATTTTTTTTGTTTGTAAGAAATGTATTGAAATTTGATGAGAGTCGAAAAAGTGTCTACATTTGCTAAAATGTAGACAAATAATAATCTGACTAAACAAGTAAAATGATGAAAAATCAAAACCCATTTAAAATGGCTGGCTTAACGCTTTTCGCAGCATTAAGTGTTAGTTCAAATGTTAATGCTCAAGGAGCACCAGTTCCTCCAACTGTTGGAAGTGGATGTTATGCAACATCTGTTTCTTCATTTAATCAAGGTTTAACTGCCCTTGGAACTGCAGTTAACGCTGAACGTTCATTTTCTGCAAACGCTTTAGGTGCACCAAACGGTCAAAACCCAAGTGTTTATGCACCCGTTCAGAACTTCGTATCTCTTGGATTAGGTGGATCAATTGTAATTGAGTTTGCTGAGCCAATTGCTAACGGACCAGGGGCAGATATTATCGTTTGGGAATCTTCTGCAAGTGTTAACAATGAAAGAGGTCTTATTGAAGTTTCTCAAGATGGTTTAGGTTACACCCCAGCTGGAACAATCAACCAAGGTGGTCAGGTCGATTTCGCGGATGTTTTCTCTGACTATGTTCGTTTTGTTCGTATTACTGACGTAACGCCAGTTTCAGGTGGCGGTCAAGTAACAGATGGTTATGATGTAGACGCTGTTGAGTGTTTACATGGTGCTTATGTTTTTCCTTGTTATGCAAACGAATTAGTATCGTTTAACCAAAAGAAACAAAGCAATGGTTCTTCAGTTTCCGCTGTTAGAAGTAATCCCTTATCAGCTTTAGGAGCTCCAGAAAATAATGACACACAAAATTTCGTATCTCTTGGTTTTGGTGGTGATATCACATTGAAATTTGAAAGCCCAATTAAAAACGGTGAAGGAAATGATGTACGTGTAATTGAGTCTTCTTACGGTAATATTTCATGTGCTCGTTATCCAGAAACTATCCGTGCATTTGCTTCACAAGATGGATGTCATTTCATCTGGATTGGAGACGGTTGCCAAGATACAGATTTCGATTTAGGTTCATTGGCATGGGCTCAATACATTAAATTAGTTGATGTAAGCCCAATTGGAGCCACATATCAAGGAACTCCAATTGCTGATGCTTATGATGTTGATGGTATTATTTGTTTAAATGGTAGCGAATCAAATCCAGTTCCTTCTGAATTGGTCGCCGATGTTGCCACTCAAGTTATCAGCTACATTCCAGGTCTTCGTAAAAACGGAACTGCTGTTACAGCTGCTCGTGCTATTCCAACAAATGCTTTAGGTCTTCCACAAGGAACAAACAATGTGAACTTCGTATCACTTGGTTTTGGTGGTTCATTGGTTGTGAAATTTGATTTTGTAATTTTTGACAATGCAGCAACAAACGATATTAACTTAGTTGAAACTACTTTTGGTAACCTATCATGTGCTTCTTATTCTGAAAAAGTAATGGTAGAAGGTTCATTAGATGGTATCAACTGGATTACAATAACAAACGAAGACATCTGCCAAGATGGTGAAATTGACATCAACAATGCAGGTGTTATACAATACATTCGTTTATCTGATCGTTCTGCTTCTTCAAGTTTCTCTGGAACAGCTGATGGTTATGATGTAGATGGTTTAGTTGTTATTAACGATTGTGCTAATAACACGAATACTGCTCGTATCTATGATAACACAACAACTGCTAACGAAGTTGCTTCTGCAGATGTGTTCCCGAACCCATTCAACGAATCAACAAACATTGAAATCACTACTGGTGATTTGGATAATTCAGTTACTATTCGTGTAGTTAACTTCTTAGGTCAACAAGTTTATACTCAAACATTGAACGTAGCTTCTTCAAGTGTTGTTCGTCACAATGTAGCAATGAACGAATTGAGCAAAGGTGTTTACTTCTTAACTATTGAAACTAACACTACAAAAGAAACAGTGAAATTAGTGAAGAACTAATTCATAGAATCTAATTGCAAAAGCCTCACTCTGAATTTCAGAGTGAGGCTTTTTTTATTTTACAAATTCAAGGATTTTATCACATGGTAGAATTCTTGAATTTGTTTTCATTATGAGATGAGTGCTTATTTTACAGCAAATTCAATTCCATTTTAATATGTTTTCTTACAGCAAAGGAGTACCATCTGTGTAACTCTATTTTATCGCTTTCGTCTATGATGCTATTAACTGGTTTTACCAATGCATTTAAATGATTAAGCAATTTGTATGAAAAAAAAACTTACGCTAAGAAATAAAACAACTCTCAAAACAACTTTAAAACAACGGCTAGTCATAGGAGTATCCTCCATGGTTTTAGTGTTTTCACTAGTTGGTATTGTATATTTTAATTTCTTCAACAACACAACATCACTCGCAAACCAAAATATTGATGGTCAGGTTATTCAAGATTTGGCAGTAACTGCTATTTTT
>JBBALS010000356.1:0-2636 GCA_040402915.1 Flavobacteriales bacterium | reverse complement strand
AGTTGGAAGCGGAACTACGGGAAATATTATTGTTACCGTTGATGGCTTAACAGCTACCAGCGCAACAGCGATAACTGTTTTACCTTCAGTTTCTGCACCAACGGTAACGTATGCTACTAGTCCAGTAAATCCTGGAGATGCATACTCACTCAGCTTAAGTTCATCAAGTGCGAATATTCAATATTTTAATCAGGCAATTGGTGGTGTTTCTTTGGCAACATATTTAGGTACCGGCACATACGCCGGCCTTCCAGGCTCATCGTGTGTTGACGATACTTTGTGGTTCGCTTCAAACAATGGAACATGCCTTTCGTCTCGTACACAATTTATTGTAAACATTCCTTCGGTAATACTAACGTCCACACCTTTAAATAAGTTGGTATGTACAGTGGGTGGTTCAGTAACATTAAGTGCTACCAATCTTCCGGGAATGACCTATGCTTGGTCTCCAAGTACAGGTTTGAGTTCAACAACCTCGTTTTCAACGGTTGCTTCTCCAACAACAACAACCGCATACAACCTCAATGTTACCAATGCCAATGGTTGTTCATTGAACCTTGCTGCTAACGTGGGTGTATTGCCGGCAAGTTCGGTTACACCATCAGCTACACCTGCAAGTGGTTGCTTTCCAGCCACAACATCCGTTCAGTTGAACTCTAATTTGGTGTCTTCTGGTTTTGGTGTGGGTGCTATTACGTATTCACCAGCTGTTCCCTCTACTTCTACTCCATTGGTTACTGCTGGATCAGTTACTGCGGGTAACGGTACTGCATTGAGCGGTGGTACATTAGATGATGGTGGTTGGGCAAATATTCCACTTGGTTTCAATTACAACTTCTTCGGAACTGTATTTAATAATGTTGCAGTTGGTACCAATGGTTTGATGATGTTCGGTTCTGTACCGGGTTATGGAACAATCCCAGGTAATTTGGGTCAATATACTTTTCTTGGACCAATAGTATTCCCGAATCTTTCCAATCCAGGAAATGTTATTGCAGCGTGTGCCATGGATTTACATTGCGGGTATGCATTACCAGCAGGAAATACGGTTCGTTATTGGACCGATGGTATTGCGCCAACACGCCGTTTTATTTTGGAATACAAAAATGTTTCACAGTATGGTTCGACCGCTGGAGCAAATTTGATAAATGCTCAAATCATGTTGTACGAAACCACAGGTATTGTAGAAATACACATGGCTAGTGCAAATTCTACAAATGGTAAAACAATTGGTTTGCAAGATGCAACAAGAACAGTTGGAGCAACAGCACCAGGTCGTTCTGCTTCCACAGTTGCTGTTACGGTTCCTGAAGCATGGCGTTTTCAGCCACCAGCTGCCTATACCTATGCATGGACTCCGGCAACTGCCTTAAGTGCAACAAATATTACCAATCCGGTATTAACAATTTCGGCTGCTGGAACACAAACACGTTCGGTAGTGGTAACCAATCCTATTACAGGATGTGCATCACCAGCAACGCCTGTTAGTGTTGTTGTATCAGCTACGCCATCAGCTCCAACTATTTCGGGTACTTTAACGGTTTGCGGAAATGGATCTACAACACTTACATCATCAGCCCCTTCTGGCGGAAATGTAATACGTTGGTATAACGATCCAATTGTAGGTACCTTACTAAACACAGGAACTAGCTTTACAACACCAGTAGTAAATGCAACAACAACGTATTATGTTGCGCATGAAGGTGCTTGTAGTTCTGCAAGAACTCCTGTTATTGTTACTTGGAATCCAAGCCCACTTATTTCTACATTAACGGCTACGCCTCCAAGTGTTTGTTACAATACATCTTCCGCATTGTATGCAAACGCAACTACACCCGCACCAGCAACTGCATATTCATTTGCAGCAACAAGCGGTACCTATACTCCACTAGGAGGAACAAAGGTTCTTGTGCCTTCTGTAAATGTTGATGATGCAGTATCAGCTGCCATTCCTTTGGGCTTTAACTTTACCATGGGTGGAGTTACGTATTCAAATGTATATGCGAGCTCAAATGGTTATTTATCATTTAATTCTGCAATTGGTACATTTGGTACTGCCGCTAACTCATTAGCAGGAGGAGGAGCTACTAATTTCCCACTTGTTGCCCCGCTTTGGGATGACTTAGATGGTGGAAATACTGGTTTAAGTGAGGCTTCTTACTTAACAACGGGTACTGCACCAAACCGCGTTTTCACTTTTCAGTGGAGTGGTTGGTCTTGGTATTATACAAATCTTACGGATGTAATTTCATTTCAGGTAAAACTGTATGAAGCAACAGACATTGTTCAGTTTGTTTATTTGCAAGGACCTAATTTGCCAACTGGTTTAACTAGTGCATCTATTGGTATTGCAACAATCCCAGGCGAATACGTATCGCTTCAAGATGTTACAGCAGCTCCAGCTATAAGCTCTTCTGTTGAGAACGGGGGTATTGCAACGCGACCTGCAACTGGTCAAGTGTATACATTTACACCACCGGCGCCTGTTACTTTAACGTACAACTGGACAGAATCTCCTGCTGGTTCTACACTTTCACCTACATCTGGTCAATCGGTAAATGCAAACAATGTTATTGCGAATAAGACCTATACAGTAAGTGTTACTGATGGAACATGTTCAGCTACCCAAAGTGTTG
>JBBALS010000355.1:0-2637 GCA_040402915.1 Flavobacteriales bacterium | reverse complement strand
TAATTTCAGAAGTGATGCTCACCAATCCGGCAATTTTTGCAGCCTTCGGTTGAGCGCCACTCATTCCTCCCAAACCAGCTGTTACGAAAAGCAATCCTTTTCCTTCCAATATATCGGGTGTTGCATCGCCACGTTTACGCAGGCACATTCTTGCAGCATTCATTACTGTAATGGTGGTTCCGTGAACAATTCCCTGCGGGCCAATGTACATGTACGAACCAGCAGTCATTTGTCCGTATTGCGTTACGCCAAGTGCATTGAATTTCTCCCAATCGTCGGGTTTACTGTAATTCGGAATCATCATTCCATTAGTAACCACAACGCGCGGAGCATCTTTATGCGAAGGAAAAAGTCCCATCGGGTGACCCGAATACATGGCCAATGTTTGCTCTTCATCCATTTCGCACAAGTACTGCATTGTTAAACGGTACTGCGCCCAATTTTGGAAAACCGCCCCGTTTCCTCCATAGGTAATAAGTTCCTCGGGATGCTGCGCCACGGCATGATCGAGGTTGTTCTGAATCATAAGCATGATGGCTGCCGCTTGTTTGCATTTTGCAGGATACTGATCAATTGGACGAGCATGCATGGCATATTTCGGCATAAAACGATACATGTAAATGCGACCGTATTGCTTCAATTCCTGCATAAATTCAGGAGCAAGAATAGCATGATGAATCGGGTCGAAATAGCGAAGTGCGTTTCGCAATGCGAGTTTTTTGTCTTCTTTGTTGAGAATGTCCTTGCGACGAGGCGCATGACTAATTGCTGGATTGGGTTGATATGCAGGAGGAAGTTCTTTCGGAATTCCTTCTAAAATATCGTGTTGAAATGCTTTAATATCTGTTGGAGTAAGTGTTGTCATTGTTGTGCTTTATCAAATTTTCCTGTGCGGATATTGTAATTGTATGGGCAATGTTTACAGCCATTTTTGCAACAATAGCCGCGCTTTAGCAAGTATTTTTCTGTGAATACAACATAGCCTTCGGGCGAAAGATAATATTCGTCCTTTTCGAGTTTCGATAAACGTGAAGGTTCCTCGTAGTTCATAGTTTGGCAAAGTTCGTAAAAATAGCTTGATCGGAATGAATGCAATTCGGGTAGAAATTGTTTGTTTAGCAGAATGATTTCTTTGCAATCTCTTTCTTATTACGATGAAGCTGTTTCGTTTTCGCTACCTGGAAAAGAAACCATGCAGCTTTCGATTCGCCGGTTCGATCGTTTGCACCCAGAAATTAGTGGCAACAAATGGTTTAAGTTGCAGGATTGGCTGAGCGATATTAGCAAGGAAGACGTTGTTTTATCATTTGGAGGAGCTTTTTCAAACCATCTTTTAGCACTATCGGCCGCAGGCAAAGAACTCGGAATAAAAACCATCGGAATTGTTCGTGGCGAAGAAGTGCTAAATCCGTGGATTTCAACCATGCGAAAAAATGGAATGATTCTGCACTTTGTAAGTCGTGAAGCATATCGTTTAAAGAACCAAGAATCCTATCTTAAAGATCTTCAGGAGTTGTTTGGCAAATGTCTAATTATTCCTGAGGGAGGGGCTGGATCAACTGGAATTGAGGGCGCGATGGCTATGGTAAACGATGTGGAATTGTACGATTGGATTGTATTACCTGGCGGAACAGGTACAAGCGCCGCTGGAATAGCAAAAAAACTTCAAAACTGTTCGAGTAAAGTCCTTTGTTTTCAGGTGTTAAAGGGCGTTTCGATTCTTAAAAATGAGTTGAAAGAGACTTCCGGTTTTGATGTTGAGAACTTCCCAAATCTTCAAATCGATTGCAAGTATCATTTTGGTGGCTATGCGAAATTGAATGAGGAGTTGAAGGGTTTCCAAAAACAATGGATTGAACAAACAGGCATTCCCATCGACTTGATTTATGGAGCCAAGGCCTTATTTGGCTTGTATGAAAAATTTCAACAGGGCCATCTGGGAGAAAATCCACGGGTGCTATACATTCATACAGGTGGTTTGGGCCCAAAAATTTAGTCGAATGCTCTTCGATTGAAAATAAGAAATCCCGTTGTGAAAATGACCGAGAACTGCTGCTTACTTTGGTCGTAATAATTAACACTTACCGCAATAGGAGCGATGGGCGTATGATAGACCAGCACAGCCGAAGCCATGAAATATCGCTTGGCAAAAGGTTCGCCATACGAAGCCGTAAGGTCTTCATTTTGGAGTATTTGTTTGTGTGGTTGAAAGACATATCCTTCCACACGAAGATCTAAACGTGAAGTAAAACTTAGGATTGTTTTTAAACCAGCAGCTGCATAATTATGAGCTCTGAATTGGGGCTGAAAAAGTGTTTTGCTTTCAGGAACTGGCGAGAATGAAGCAGCTTGTAAAACGCTTGCCGTATAATTATTAAACAATGGCTGATTCGATATAACAGCTTCACCGAAAAAGCCAGCATGGACTCTTCCGCGTTTGTTAAAATACACATCATAATTCAAGCGCATTCTCCAGAAATCATGAATCTTTCTATAATCTTTATTTAGTAGCGAAGTACTTCCAGGATCATTAAACTCCTGTCCAGCCAAATACCTAAATTTCACCATAAACTGCGACCCCGTTGTTGCATACATTTTCCGATTAAGTGTATTGCGTTCAATGCTCGTCCAATATGA
>JBBALS010000354.1:0-2650 GCA_040402915.1 Flavobacteriales bacterium | reverse complement strand
TTTTGTTTCCAAAGTTTCTCGCTCTTTCTTTAGAGCCACTACATTTGTTGGCACATTTTCAAGTTTTACAATCTTGGATTGTTGTTCGCTGATTTTGTTGTCAAACTCATTCTTTTTTGTTGTGTAAAAATCTTTTTGAGTGGTCAAATCAATAAGTTTGGACTCTGCCAATCCCAAATCATTTTTGTTTGACTCAATCTTGACTTGATTGCTTTCTTTGTTGAATGACTTGATGGCACCTGTTAGTTCTTTTAGTTTGTCATTGCCTTTTACTACAAGTTTATCAAACACATTTAGACCAATGAACTGGCACAACAAATCCTTGCGTTCAGTTTGACCCATTTCAACAAATGAACCTTGATTGCCTTGTAATGCAAGAGAGGTCAATACAAAGTCATCATAATCACCAATATAATCACGAATGATTTCATTTGTGCTTCTGCGAGCTTCGCTATTGAGGCTAATCTTTTCTTCTTTCTCCATTTTATAGAAGTTTACATCAACTTTGACATTGCCTTTTTTATCTCTGATGCCTTTACGCTCAATGATATATTGAACATCATTTATCTCAAATGTGAACTTGCCATGAAAAGACATTTTTTGTGAGTTCATCACATGAGTTGCTTTGAATGCTTTAGCAGATTTATCAAATGCGATAAAGCACAATGCGTCAAAAAGAGAAGATTTTCCACTTGCATTCGACGCAAACAATCCATATACATCTTCCAGTTTAGTAAAGTCAATAACATTGTTTTCACCATAACTAAACATATTACTAAACTCAAACTTTATTGGCTTCCAACGAATATTGCGAGCAGTATCATCTTTACTCAAATCGGTATTGAGGTCTTTGTTGATTTTATGAACAGACTCAAGTGTGTCATCATCCATAATATCTGGATATTTAGCTTTGAGTGTTTCACTAATAAGTTTATTTTGATAATCAACATTGCCAATCTGACTCAAGTTGGCAGCAGCCTGAACACTCACAACTTTAGAAGCATCGTCGCCATCAACTCGCATATAAATAATGTCGCTGATTTCATGCGTCTTTTTGATTTCATTTACTACCTTTTTTAGTTCAGTAGCAATAGTTTCTTTGCAACGCACACGAAGTTTTGGCTTCTTGGGCATTGTGCTTATATCAGTCATCAACTTGCCGTCATCAATATCAATAGTAAAATAGCCATAATCATTTGGTATTTCTACATGCTTGTATGCTCTGTTCTTTATATCCCACAAAGAAAATCCATGACCAAGCAAAGCCTCGCCGTGATTTTGTTGGATCAAACTGGATGCGTATCTGATTGCCGGTGCTTTTTTTCTTATTGTAAATTTTTTCATATTTTTTGTATCTCTTGGATGAACCGCTGTCTAAAATCTGGCTTTATAATGTCATTTTCCCAGAAACGAAGCAAGGTTATTTTTTTGTCACTCGCCAAATTGTTTTTATATTCGTCATTTATTCTGTTTTTTGTTTGTGTCTCATTCAGCATATCCGCCGAAAATATTTTCGGGTTTGCGTGCCAATAATCACCATCTGCTTCTATCAATATATTTTTTTCCGGTAAGTAAAAATCATACTCTTTATACTTTCCGTCTCCTGCATAAACTTTATAATATGGCTCAAATAATATTTTTTCTTCCTCCAATATTTTTCTAATAATAACTTCTATTAGAGTTTCTTTGTTTTGCATTGCCTCGTAAGCAAACTCCCACAAATGTTTTCCATACACCCTCATACAAGTGTCTTCACACTTTTTCCGTATTTCCTTTACCATCCAGTTATGCTCCACTCCATATTTTTCCAGCATAGTTTGTTTCCTGCGAGATATGCTGGTTGGATCGCTGCCCATAGCATACCCGGTTTTTTCTTTATACTCTTTTCTTTTTTTTGACATGTGCTCCCTGTATTCTGGATTTTTCCACATTTCTTCGGTTCGTTTTCTGGTCTGCTCTACTCGTTCTTGAGGCTGTTTTGTTCCAAACATTGGATTTTTTTCTCCAACATTTTTCTTTTTGTTCATGTCCACACATTTTCTGGAACAGCAGCGACCTCTTCCGTACTTTACGGACGACTCTTTTATACTGAACGTCACGCCGCAGTTTTCGCACACTTTATTTACCCACTTTGCATGTGATACGAATTTTCCACCATTTCCTTTTTTTATATTTGGCATAAGTTTCCGTGATTTTGTTGTATAACAATAAATATACACTAATACTACAAAATCACGGATTTTCTTCTACTATTTCCCATTCTCCACTTTTTATATAATCTTCCAACTCGTTCTCATCGACGTATTTTTCTATGTACATATTCTGCGCCATATGTATATCTCCAAGCAATGCTATGTCGTGACCGTCAAATGTTTCGGTTGTTACATTGCGATTTGTAATATTGTAACCAATGTCTGTCTTGGCATCAAATACGCCGCCGTGATATAAAGCAATCTTTGTATCAAACTCTATCTTGATTTTCTTAGAAACATTCTTCATCTTGATAAACGAAGTATGATCCTCAAAGATAGACATGTTGTTGAACAGCAAGTTGGCAAATGAATATAACTTGCTTTCTTTTAGATAATACAAATCTTTGTGTGCTAGATTATCTACAACGGGAGATATACTATCCAAGCGACTAACATTA
>JBBALS010000353.1:0-2652 GCA_040402915.1 Flavobacteriales bacterium | reverse complement strand
AATGGCGCATTTATAAAATCATATTCAGTTGGAATCATACCAAGCTCTTTTTATTTTTACTGATAAATAAATGACCTTGAAAAAAATCTGGAATCCCTTATACATTGGTATAATTTCCTATTTCTGTTTAGTATTTCCTGCCGTTATTTTGTGGGGAATCAACTTCCGAAAATTGGGTAAGCCTGCATTGGCAAAACCCACCATTATTATTGGACTTTCCCTTTTCGCTTTACTTGTATCGGGATGGGTGCTTCTACCTGAATCTTGGGATTGGATTTTGGAAGCTTTTCATATTGCCATTTCCATTGCTGGTGCCGCGTTTCAATACCGCTATTACAGAGATGTTGTTGAGAATGATTTTGAAGAATATCACATTGAAAGTTTGATGAAACCAGCATTGCTTTCAATCATCTTTGTCCTCCTCATTATTTCAATGGTAATTGCTTGGGGATGGATTCAACAGCGTGAAATCGAAAAACAACTTCAAGTTGCGCGTGATTTATACGATACCGGAAATTATCCAGGTTCCGTTTCCATTTTAAAGGAAATTATTCAGCAAGATCAGATGGAACGCACTGCGTATGTCAATTTATCTATTACATACGAAACCATGGGGAAGCCCGATTCAGCGAGAATTATTGTAGAAGACTGGCTAAAACAAATGCCCGAGGATTCTGAAATAAAGGAACGTGCGTATCAAATGCGCTATCAGAAAGAAGGCAATTGATAAGTCTTCAAAAATTGACGACTTTTTTCCATGTCTTCATGCAGGTAACGATCTTCCGATACAAACGAAACTTCTTTGCGGTAGTCGCTGAGGATTTGCTCAATGACTGGAGAAGATTTTAAAGGTCTTCTGAATTCCAAGGCCTGCGTCGCATTCAACAATTCGATTCCCAGAATTTTCTCGAGATTTTCTAGAACTCGCCAAGCTTTCGTAGCTGCATTTGCTCCCATGCTTACGTGGTCCTCTTGTCCGTTCGATGAATCAATGGTGTCGGCCGAAGCAGGCATGCACAAATGCTTGTTCTGACTTACAATCGATGCTTGCGTATATTGAGGAATCATCAAACCTGAATTTAATCCGGGTTGTGCCACTAAGAAAGGAGGCAATCCGCGTTTGCCTCCAATGAGTTGGTAGGTTCTGCGTTCCGATATACTTCCCACTTCGTGAATAGCTAAACAGAGATAATCGAGCGCCATTGCCAAAGGTTGCCCATGGAAATTTCCCCCAGAAATGATTAAATCATCATCGGGAAAAATGGTTGGATTATCGGTTACAGCATTGAGCTCATTGGTGAAAATAGATTCAACGTGTTGCAAAACTCCATACGATGCTCCAATAACTTGAGGAATGCATCGAAACGAGTAAGGGTCTTGAACATGCGCTTTATGCTGTTTGATGATTTCGCTGCCTTTTAACAATCCGCGCATTTTTTCGGCAACCAGAATTTGTCCAGCATGATGCCTAATTTTATGAAGATTATCATGAAACGGCTCTATTCTTCCATCATATCCTTCTAGCGAGATTGCTGCAATAGTCGTTGCCCAGTCGAACAAACGACGTGCTTCTGCCGAAAGACAAACTCCATAAGCATTCATAAACTGCGTCCCATTCAAAAGTGCAAGACCTTCTTTCGATTGAAGCTTTATTGGCTCCCACCCGAAAATTTCCAAGACAGAAGCTGCTGGTTGACGAATGCCATTCACCCAAACTTCTCCCATTCCCAAAAGAGGCAAACATAAATGTGCCAATGGTGCCAAATCGCCTGATGCTCCTAAAGAACCTTGCTGATAAACAACGGGCAAGACATTCGCATTGTAAAAATCAAGCAAGCGTTGAACTGTAATTTCTTGCACTCCCGAAAGTCCGTGCGATAACGATTGAACCTTTAAAAGCAACATGGCTTTCACAATTTGAGTCGGAACGGGTTCGCCCATTCCACAAGCATGCGACATAACCAGATTCTCTTGCAATTTCCCGAGGTCTTCGTTTCCAATCTGAACATCGCACAAGGATCCAAATCCAGTGTTGATGCCATAAATTGGTGCACTCGAATTGGCCATGCGTTCATTGAGGTAATTCCTGCTTTTGTTTATTGCCGCTTTAGCTGCATCAGAAAGTAAAATAGGTTCTCCACTTTGAAGCAATTCATGAATTCGTTCGAGTGAACAATGAGATGGATCGATTGAATATGCCGACATAAGAATAAGGTTGCTTTAAAAACGAGTGAAGATTTTATTGAAAAAGCTCTTGAAAGAAATCGAGTTTTGAAATTGGGACAGGTAACTGTTTCCCCGATGAAAGTTCTTTCGTTAAAACAATTTGTGCAGCGCGTTCATCTTCACCATAAATCATCAAATACGGAATGCCTTTCTTTTCGGCATATTCAAATTGCTTTTTCAATTTGGAAATTTCCGGATAAATCTCTGCTTTTATTCCCGAATTCCTCATTTGTTGAATTAAAGGAAGTGTTTTACGTTCGTCTATTTGGGAGAAATTAGCAAAGAGCACTTCCGAACTAGTGATCGCAGAGTTTGGAAATAAATTCTGCATCATTAATACATCGTAAATACGATCGGCACCAAAAGAGATTCCTACTCCTGGAACTCCTGGCAAACCAAATATTCCGGTTAAATCATCATATCGGC
>JBBALS010000352.1:0-2652 GCA_040402915.1 Flavobacteriales bacterium | reverse complement strand
GCATTCGCATTCCAAAGGCATTGGTTCCGTATTGTGGATTTGAGTTATTGGATTAAGATTAATTCGCTTAAATCAAAAAACACGGCTCAGATAAATTTGAGCCGGGTTTTTAAATATTAAAAATTTGATTAATAATTCCCAAAGTTGAACAAATGCCCGTTTTTAGCAGTCATGGTATCAACTGGGTTAAGCGTCATTACTGGTATTTGAGCATCGTTGGCAATAACATTTTGTTCGTATGGCCCAATGATATACTCCGTTAAATCTTTCGACTGATTGGTCATGATGAGAATTAAATCTGCATCAACCGAACTCGCATATTGAATGGTTTCTTTGCTGAAATCCCCTTTTTCTGCACGATGAACCACATAATTGCAATTGCGCTCTGATAGGTAATTTTTCGCATACGCAATGTTGTTATTCACTGCGCGACTTGTGTATTCATCGTTTTCGAATTCAGCCAAAATATGGAAGGTCGAATTAAACACTTTAGAAAGCTCTACAGCCCAAACCAACTTTTGCTTCGATTCTTTCGAGAAATCGATAGGAAGAACGATGTTTTTGAATCCATGTTCTTTCATTATTTTCTTCTGCACAATAACAAAAGGGCGATTCGAGTTCGTAATAACCCGTAATGCTTTGCTTCCAACAACGTGCTGCATGCCTTTAACACCATGGGTTCCCATCACTACAAGGGCAACATTTAGCTCGTCGGCCTGTTCTCCTATTTGATCGAAAATATTTCCTTGTTTAACAACGAACGAAGTTTCAATTCCACTTTCATTCTTGTTATCATCTGCTAAATCCTGTAGTTTGGAACTGGCTTCACTTTCCTTCTGTTCTTTGGATCTGCTCGACTCCAACATTCCTGTTTCTAAAACATGCAATAAAATGATTTGCTTATTGAAAATTTTAGCAAGTTGAGAAGCATGTTTAAGCGCCATCAACGCCACTTCTGTAAAGTCGGTTGGAACTAAAATGGTGTTTGAATCGATGGGTTTAATTGTTTTTGTACTCATAAAGATTGGAGCTAGTTTAGGATACTAATTTAATATCTCAGTTTTCAATGAACAGGTCAAGTTCATTTGAATTTGTTTGTTTTTTATGGATTCAATTTCGCAACAACCATTTTAAGATTCTCTTGCAATTTAGGAGTTCTATTTTGAATGGAATAGTTGGTATGAAAACGATGCGCATTGAGGAATTTCACTTGTAAATTATTCCAAGCTAATTCATCTGAAATTTCATTATTTCTACTCATCTCTCGAAACAAGGCATCACCAATTGGGAAAAAATCGTCTCGTCCTAAGTAATCTAAATCTGCATCACAAATCACCTTATCTAATATTGATATGGGTTGTTGAGGCATTCTAGTAGCCAGTATACATTGCGAAATTATTGCTTTGTCCTGTTCGGATATTTCTGAGTCTTTCGCCGCTTCAAGAAAAATCTCCACACTGTATTCTTCGTGTTTTGGGCGTTGATTAAGGAATCCAGTATCGTGAAACAGTGCTGCGATTCGAATCAAAAGTAATTCATGCGCTGAAAGGAATTCCGTATTGCCAATTATCTGACTTTGGTCGATAACATCTAAAGTATGCCTAACATTGTGGTATTCACAAAGATGATCAAGCTCCTTTTTTAATCTGTCTATAACGACCTCAAACTGAATCTTAAAAAAACGCTCTAAAGCCTGCATCTTCTCTTTTTATTTTAAAATAACAGCATTCTATTTTGAAAAAGCTGTATAATTTTGTGATTTTCGCACACCAAAAATAAACAGAACATTTCGAATTGTCTTCAATAAATTTAAATTTATGAATCTCCAGAAAATACTTGTGCCATTTGACCTTCGTGAAGACAGCTACAGCGCTCTCAATCATGCAGCATTCTTTGCTAATCATAGCTCGGGAGAAATTGTTATTTTACACATCATAAAAAACGCACAGGATAAAGCCGAAGCAGAGAAAAAACTTCAACCTTTTCTTCAAAAGTTATCAGCTGAGTTTCAAGGAAAGGTAAGTTCAATCATTGAGGTTGGGAATATTTTTAAAGATGTTTCCGAAATTGCACAGCGCGAAGAATGCCAATTGATCATTATCCCAACGCACGGTATCAAAGGAATGCAGCACATTATGGGAAGCAACGCGCTTCGTATAGTTACCGATGCATTTATTCCATTTTTGGTGGTGCAAGAACGAATGATTCGTGAAAATGGACTTAAGAAAATTGTAATTCCAGTAAGCGCCCGCCGTCAAATCATCGACGAAGCTCCTTTGTTTGCAGAAATCTCCAAGGCGTTTAATTCGGAGGTGCATCTTTTTGCAAATACTCATTTGCATGAGCAATACAACGATTCTATTTTAACAACGTTGGAGGATTATTTAGAGAAAGAAGGGGCCAATGTAAAAGTTCATCGTGTTTCGTTGAATGAACGTTTCGCTAAATCGGTTACTCATTTCGCAGCATCGATTGATGCCGATTTAATTTGTGCTGTTAATTTCTCTTACGATTATTTGTACTCCTTATTTCCAAGAGTTGAGGAAGAAGATTTGATTTACAACGAAGCGCAAATACCCGTGCTCATGATTACGCCCGAGCAACGTGAAGATTTGATGTATTATTTTCCACTCTTGCACTAATCAAATCGTT
>JBBALS010000351.1:0-2653 GCA_040402915.1 Flavobacteriales bacterium | reverse complement strand
TGTCGTTCACGTTCAAAGGATCTACGCAATAACCAATTGCTTCCTCGTATCCAAAAACCAGATTCCCTATTTTTGAAAGCCACTTAAACCCAGTGAGAGTTTCAGCAAAATTTGCACCTGCATTGGTCGCTATTTTTTTTAGTGCACTTGAAGAAACGATTGTTGTCGCGAAGGTTTGCCCCTTGACGCTTTGGTTTTTAGAAATGTAATGGCCGAGCAATGTTCCAAATTCATCGCCTCGTAACATGCGCCAGTTCCCAGAAGAATCTTTTGCGGCTATTGCGCAGCGGTCTGCATCTGGATCATTCGCAATCACTAAATCCGCGTTCTCTTTGGTTGCAAGTTTTATAGCTAAATCGATGGCGCCAGGTTCTTCAGGGTTCGGGAAAGCTACTGTTGGGAAATCTGGATTTGGTTCGGATTGTTCTGTCACCAATATTGGAGTTGTGAATTTCGCTTTATCAAAAACTGAAAGAAGTGTTTTCGTTCCAACACCGTGCATGGCGGTATAAATAATCTCCTGGGCCTTAACTTCGCGAAGATTGCCGGAGCAGCTAGCAACATACTTTTCAATTACTTCCTCACCAACAATTTCCCAATTATTTCCTCTAGGACTGGGTGTTTTCACTTCGCTAATTCGTGTTGAAATATCGCTATCGACTGGCGCGATTATTTGACTGCCTCGATAGGCTACTCCATCAAAAGTTCCGCCGAGATAAACCTTGTAACCATTATCAATCGCAGGGTTATGGCTAGCGGTAATCATGATTCCGCAATCCATTTTTAATTCATTTACAGCGAAGGCCAACACTGGCGTCGGAAGTTCGCGGGGGAGTAAACAAACGACTAGACCAGCACCTGAAAATATTTCTGCACTTTCTTGGGCGAACTCCAACGAACCATGTCTAGCATCGCGCCCAATAACTACTTTTGATAACCCACGTGAGATTAAAAAGGCTGCGATTCCCGCCGCAGTGCGCCCGACAACAGCTCGGTTCATCCCAGATGGACCAGGTCGTACTGGTCCACGTAATCCTGCGGTTCCAAACTCTAGAAAACCACTAAAGGATTTACGTAACTCTATTTCATTATTTGCGGTTAGCCATTTACTAAGAAGTGCAGCAGTTAGTGGATCTGGGTCACTTGCAATCCAATCCAAAACTTCTAATCGGAACTGCTCGTCAATCACAGTTGCTTTAAAACCTTTGCAAGCAATTCGCCCATACGTCCGGCGGCAGCTTTACCAGCTTCCATAACTTCGGTGTGACTTAGTTTTTCACCAGTAACTCCTGCTGCTGCATTAGTTACAAGGGATATTCCCAAAACTTCTGCGCCAAGAGCATGTGCCGCAATAGCTTCTGGAACCGTGGACATACCTACTAGATCGGCTCCGACAGTTCGTAACATATTAATTTCAGCAGGTGTTTCATATGCCGGACCGCGCCAGTGAACATATACACCTTCGGCTAACGAAGGATCTTCACGTTTTACAAGTTCGCGGATTCGCTTGCTGTAAAGATCTGTTAAATCAACAAAATCTGCGCCAATTAGTGGACTGGTTGCGGTCATAGAAATATGGTCCCGAATCAAAACTGGTTGACCAACTTTATAATCACGATTTATTCCACCGCAGGCATTTGTTAAAACGATTACTTTGCAACCTGCTTTAACTGCTGTGCGGGCGCCATGAACAACAGGTTCTAAGCCCTTGCCTTCATATAAATGTGTGCGGCCCAAAAACACTAGTGCCTGTATTTTTCCATTAGCGCCATCAATTTCATATGAACGTATCAATCCACCATGACCAACAACAGTTGGCGCTGGAAATCCTGGAACATCGGTAACTGGAAATTCATGAGTTGGCTTTCCAAGCGCATCAGTAGCAGGCATCCAGCCAGAACCCATGACAAGAGCAACATCATGCTTTGGCTTGCCGGTTATTTCTGCAATTTTTGCTGCTGCAAGTACGGCTGTGCCAAGTGGATCGGAATATAAATCGCTCATGTATGAAACCTACCCGTTATTGTCGTGGTCTTTTGAACTCATGTTTGCCATGTGATGCTTGCGGCAGAGAACTTCATAAACAACTTCTGCGTCAGGTGAAGTGTCGCCTGGAACCAACTGGTCACCTTCACGAGTCATCCGACCATCGATAATTCGAGCATTATGGGTAGCGCGAAGGCCACACCAACAAAGCGCTTCAACTTGTAGTGGATTTACTCGATCAGCTAATTCAATTAGTCGCATAGATCCAGGAAAGAGTGAAGTTCTAAAGTCGCTAAGAATTCCAAAAGCAAAGACGTCAACATTTAAAAGATCCACAATACGTGCGAGTTGATCTATCTGTTCACTCTCATAAAACTGTGCTTCATCAAAGATTAAATAATCCAATTTTCCATTTTTAGCTTGGTGAGATTCGACAAAGGTGAAAATATCCATCTCACTGCCAACTTCAATTGCGGGACTTTGAAGTCCTAGTCTTGAAGAAATAATTCCAGTTCCGGCACGATCGCGATTTGTGAAAACTAAGCCATGACGGCCGCGGCTTTCGTAGTTATGAGCGGTCTGAAGAGCCAGTGTTGATTTTCCACTGTCCATCGTTCCGCAGTAATAAATTAGTTGAGCCATGGCGGCAGTTTGTCATAGTTAGTGC
>JBBALS010000350.1:0-2663 GCA_040402915.1 Flavobacteriales bacterium | reverse complement strand
TCTTTATGCTCCACGAAATACATGCAGATTTCGCCCTTTCCTTTGGCAGCTATTTTCCCCCTGTAGGTAAAGTTGAATTTATCTTGGGTTAAGTTGTATGTTGATTCTGAAACGTTGACCTTATCAACCTCTCCGCTGCTTTCCATTCGGCTCGCCGTATTTACCGTATCGCCCCAAATGTCGTAGGCGAATTTCCTAATACCAACGATGCCGGCAACAACAGGACCTGAATGAACGCCAATGCGGATCTCAAAAAACAATTTGCCCGCTTTCTCGCGGACTTTTTTATACTCGGCCATGTATTGCTGGATTTCGAGTGCCGCTAAAATTACATCTTCAGCATGGGTTTTATTGGATGTAGGTAAGCCTCCGGCGGCCATGTATGAATCGCCAATAGTTTTTATCTTCTCAACATTGTGTCTGATCATTATCTGATCGAACGCCGAAAAACACTCGTTGATTTCTGCAACCAGTTCTTGAGGTGAGAATAGCTCCGATAATTGTGTAAACCCTTTGAAATCGGTAAATAAAACCGTTACCTCGTCAATCAGTTTGGATTCGGCATTTCCCTTTGATTTTAATTCTTCCGCGATGGAATATGGCAAAATATTCAGCAGCAACTCATCACTCAACTTTTTCCCTTTTTTAATTTTATTCCGCTGAACGAAAAATACCCCGGAGAAAATCAGAAGCAATGCAAACCCACCGATGAAAATATTGCGAACAAGTATTTGGCGCTCCAATGTCTTTTGGGCAATATCTTCCTTGTTTTCGTTGATTTCATTGATGTTCGAAAGTTCGATGCGGTTGCTGATGATTTGTTTTTCGGTGAGTAAATCAATTTCTTCACGACTTGTTGAGTCGGTCATTTCCGTTTGTAACCTATAACCCTCGGCAGCTTCTTTGTACATGCCAGCGGCAAGAAATACCCTAGCAAAGTAGCTCTGAATAAACTCCCGGTCATCTGCTTTTTTGAGTTTGTAAGGTGAATAAACGGCGAGAAAAGCCAAATCGGCAGCCTTTTTATGTTCATTTAAAGTAGAAAATACAGTTATGCGCTCCATCAGTTCGTCGACATTCAGGTACATCTTTTGGTTTGAAATAAAGACATTTCGATCGCTGGCGATTTTTTGATACATAATCGGGTGATTAATGTAAAATAACGCACTATCTCTGTTTTGCAATCGGGCATAGGCAACTGCCTGATAGCAAAATAATTTTCGTCTGTAATTCAAATGTCCTTCGTCTGCACTTGTGTAATTTATACCGAAGGTTTTTAGAGCACGCTTAGAAATTTCAATGGCCTTCTGCCAATTTTTTACCCTAAGCAAAGCCATAATGTTAATCTTGTAATCGTCGCCAATTCCTGATTGATCCGAAGGGTGTTTTTCAAAATAGCTAATTCGCTTTTCACCCATGGTTTGGGCTTCTTGAATGAGGGCTGAATCTTTTTTTTCACGACCGTATTTATAAAACATCCAAACGAAAGCATTACTAAATTCCATAATCTCTGCATGCGACTTGTTTTTGCATTTTAAAGCATAGTGCAATCGAGCATATTTCAGCGCATCGTCAATCATGTTTGACTGCTCATAAGTTGCAACGTAAAGCTGATATACGTTCATTAACTGCTCATCGTCGTTTAGGGCTTTTACCTTTTTGTAAAATGAATCGATAGAATACAACGCATTACCAATTTGTTTTAATACTGCAAACTTGTTACACTCTGCATAACAAATAAAATATTGATCGCGCAGGCTAGGGGCCTCTGAGTTTTTAGCAAGCAGGATGTTTCTTATCTGATCCCACTCAGCTGCAGACATGGGTTCGAATCCCCATTTTGCGTTACTCTTCATTATTATTAATACATCCTCAGGTGATAAGGTATCGCTAACAATAATAGCTTTATGAGTTGTTATTCTATCCGATGAGCATGAAGGACAAACGAAACGAAAAGGAAAAAGATGAAGAGGGTATTTTTGGCGAGCATTGTTATTTAAGATAATTGTGATGTGCTGATTATTTGATGTGCTGATTTTTCGATGTGCTAATGTGCTGATATGATTGATGTGCTGATAATTTGATGTGCTGATTTTTTAATGTGCTGATGTGCTAATGTTTTGATGTCACTGATTATTATCGTATTAAACTCATAAGTAAATCCTTTAGATAACTATCGAAATCATCAGCATATTCTTTTTTTATCAGCATATTTTTCATTTTTAACCTGGGGATGATTCCCCAAGGTTGCAGTCGTTTTTATCAGCATATCTTTTTTTACATAAGCACATTTTCATTTTTAACCTGAGGATGAATCCCCAAGGTTGCAGTTGTTTTTATCAGCATATCTGCACATCTTTTTTCACATCAGCACATTTTTCATTTTCAAATTTTCAAATCATCACATCTTCAAATAATCTTTTCATCTTTTCCTCACCAACATCTGAAACTGAATATCATGTTCGTTTTTCTCGTCTGCGGGATGCGATATGTCGACATTTTTTATCCAGTTGTCCATGTTTAAATCTGGGAAATAACGGTCGGCTTCGGGTTGCACATTCACTCGAGTAATGTATATGCGATCAGCAATAGGTAATGCTTGTTTGTATACATCGGCGCCACCAATCACCATGATTTCTTCAAGGTCTTTCACCAATTCAATG
>JBBALS010000349.1:0-2668 GCA_040402915.1 Flavobacteriales bacterium | reverse complement strand
AAGGCTTCTCCACCCCACCAGTAAACAGAATCGCTCCGGTTTGTTTATCGCGAATTAGGAATAAAAATGGACGATCTGCGCGAAACTGTGGAATTATTACTTCATGTCGATTGATACTTGATTCAGTTGCCATCATCACAGCAGTTAGAGCTGCTGCTTCGGTACCTTTTTCATTCACCTCAACAAAAGCTTTCTGAATAATACGGCTGATTTCTATTGGCGTTTTGTCTATTGTCATCTTTGAAAAATCGGCATTTTTAAAAGGCGCGTTCATTCCCATTTGCATTAAGACATCTTTCAACTCATAAGAAGTTTCGAGTTTGAATTTGGGAAGCCACAATTCTACTTTTTGGTTTTTTAGTGCGCGTAATTGAGTGTCGAGTTCTTTCATGTTCAATGATTGAAGCATCTGTTTCAACGAACTTTCTCTTTGGGGTAAAAGAACAACCATGCTTAAATCATCGCCCGAATAAGGAAGTTCAATAGCTTGAAAACCATCAAATTGAGCGTACTTAAAATCATCTTTCGCAACCATTAAACTGCATAATGAAACACTCTTATTACTTTGATAAAATTGGGCTTCTTGCGTATTCTCCTTATCGAAAGTTTGCACCCAATCGCCTTTGAAATAAATGGCATTCGTTAAAACCAATTTTACCAATGGGGTAATATCTCCTGGTTCTAGCACTTTGGGGATTTTTCCATTGGTGTTCTTCGAAGCCCAATCATTGATGGGTGTTTCGTTAGTTAATGGATATACTTCTGCATTATAATACTTCTTCGTAATCGCTAAATAATCGGGATGAAGTTTTAAGCGATTCCACAATGCATTGGCAACTGCTAATTTGACTTTCCCTTTTGCATTGATCTCCTCCATCCGTTTGGTCATCATCAAAAACCCTTCGTGTGTTAAGCTCTTGGGATAATGCATCACCTTTTCCATTTCCGAAGTTGTAAGTCCACTGGCTCCGGCATAGGTCATGGCAAGAGCTGCGCTTAAACTGTATGGGGAACAAAAGAGATTCGCTCCCGGTTTGTAGAGCTGTTGTGTTAATTCGATGCTATGCTGATTAAGTGCTGAAACAAGCTGTTCTTGTGATGATTGAATAGTTGTTTGAGCAATGCTGGAGATAGTCAGCGATAGCGCCGACAAAAAAGAAATGACTTTCATATTGGAGGATTTTTTGGCCTTATGCTAGTCGTAGAATTTAGTTCAAAGTCGCCCAAAAATTTATATCTATTTTGCTGCAATAGGAGTTTAGAATTTGTTTGCTGATTTTAAAATCTCCGATATTTTAATGTTAATCAATAAGATATTATACTAGCACCCTATGTTATTAAACCAATACGTTTCGGGTTTTTTAAAGGCTATTGTTGATTAAATTAGTTTGGTATACATATTAATTCTAATTTTAATTCCTCAAATTTTCTTAGACGGAAAATTGCATTTTAAAATTCAAATTACGTAATCTAACCAACATCAAAAACAATGAAAAACAACAACCCTTTTAAAATTTCAGCATTGGCATTATTTGCTGCGCTAAGTTTTGGGCAAGTGTCCACTTCTATTGCTTCTGCAGCTAGCCGCCTTGAAATTCAAGATGAAATTGCTCCTGCAAACTATCTTAATTTGACTTCAATGTGTTCGAATGACCCAAGCGTTAGTCGTCGTTGGAGAGTTCGTAATGCTACTTCTACTCCAATTGAATACACTTGGAATGTTTATGGAACAAGCCAATCTGGTTCTGGACTTGCTGCTGCTAATGGCGATACTTACTTTGAAACAGTTTCTAATACTGGACCAAATACAACTAAGATTTACTGGACTGTTGGAACTACAACATACAATAAAGTAAAAGCTTCAGGTGGTGCAACATGCGAACAAACATCTTGCTATGCAAGCGAAGTTATTTCTTTCAATCAAAAGAAACAAAATGATGGTTCTACAGTATCTTCTAGCCGTAGCGATGCTACCAAAGCTTTAGGTGCTCCTCAAAACAACGATACAGAGAACTTTGTAAGCCTTGGTTTTGGTGGAGATATCACATTGAAATTTGCAAACCCAATTAAAAACGGTGCGGGAAATGATGTTCGTGTAACTGAATCTACTTTTGGTAATACTTCATGTGCTCGTTACCCAGAAACAATCCGTGCATTTGCTTCTCAAGATGGTTGTCATTTCATCTGGATTGGCGATGGTTGCCAAGATACAGATTTCGATTTAGGTTCTTTGGCTTGGGCTCAATACATTAAATTAGTTGATGTTAGCCCAATTGGAGCAACTTACCAAGGAACTCCTGTTGCTGATGGATACGATGTGGATGGTATTATGTGTTTGAACGGTAGTGAAGAAAATCCGGTTCCTTCTGCATTAGTCTCTGGAACTGCAACGCAAGTTATCAACTACACAGCAGGTCTTCGTAAAAACGGAACAGCCATTACTCCTGCTCGCACAAACCCTGCAAATGCGCTTGGACTTCCTCAAAGTACAGACGTTATCAATTTCGTATCTCTTGGTTTTGGTGGTTCATTGGTTGTGAAATTTGATTATGTGATTTTCGACAATGCTTTAGCAAACGATATCAGCTTAGTTGAAACTTCTTATGGTAACCCATCATGTGCTTCTTATTCTGAAAAAGTAATGGTAGAAGGTTCATTAGATGGTATC
>JBBALS010000348.1:0-2670 GCA_040402915.1 Flavobacteriales bacterium | reverse complement strand
TCTAAAGAGATAATTCCAATCGGATTATTATCATGAATAACTCCAACTGCATCTATATCAAAACCCGAAGAAGGGAATGGAGTTGGAAATGGATCATTGATTATTCTCCCACCGGCATCGCGCGAACAGAATTGAGGATTAATACTGCCAACGACATCTACTAAACGAATATGGCTTATGGCATTAATATTCAATCCCGGTGTGTCGCGAAGTTCTTCTAAGTCGAAAGGCGTTCCATACAACATGGCATGTTTTCCGGCCAAATTATTCAACAGTTTCGCTTCTAAATAACTAAATGCCGTTATCTGAATAGTTGTATCTGTATAAGAAGTGGAAGGAAAACGTATATAATTGAAACCATCCGAACTGACTTCAGCAAAGGCGAGTTCCAAAAACAAACCATCGAAACTATTTTCAAAAACGGCGAAATCGGGACCTTCTCCATTGCGAATCGTGAATTCGAATTGCAATAAAGCAGAGCCTCCATCACCCAAACTCACGCAAGGATTTTCGCCTGCTTTATTTAAGGCAAATGAATCAATTCCAGAAGTAACCAAACCAAGCGTATCATTCCCAATTTCCTGAGGTCCTCTAACTATTTCTGCCGATTTCGCCCATGCAACAAACTGCGAACTACTCGCATGTATTGCATGAGAACCAATCTGACCTGCTGGAGGATCAAATTGAGCCATCAAAACTGAAGGCATAAATAAAGTGAGAATGAATAAAATGCGCATTATCGTTCAATGACAAACTTACGTGAATAACTGGTGTTCACATTTTGAAATCTGATGAAATACATTCCTATTGGCAAATCAGCAATCATTATAGGTTCATTTACATTGGAATACGAGCGAATAAATTGGCCAGTTAAGGTATACAGATCAATTTGGGAAATAGAATTTTGAGGTGCTGTGAGTTGAATAAAATCAGAAGCTGGATTCGGGAAAATTGCAAAATTACTTGCCTCAAAATCGCTTAGACCATCTGGCACCGCATTCATTTTCAAATCGTCCATGCAAAAATACAAAGGCGTATTAATTCCGAAATCGCCAATATCAGACGATTCGAAACTAAAGGCAACTGAATCGACAGTTCCTAATGCTGTTAAATCGGCACGTGTCCAATCGCGCACAATATAATCCAAGGTGTTATCCGCAAATCGGAAATCGGCGAGATAAAAAACAACCGGGCTTCCCACAGATTGTCCATTTAGGAAGCCATCAAAAGTAACGGAGAAAAAATCGGGGTCATTTCCCGTAACACCACCAAATTTCTTTGCATAGTCATCACCATCGCGCATAGAATTGAATGCAAACGTGTTGTTGGAGATATATATCTCTAGCATTTCAAATTTCGTTGGGTCGTTGATAGGTCCGGGTAGAAAGTACCCATCATCATAATTTACAGCATAATTAGATGATTCCATGTGCCCCGAACCCGCTTTGGAAGAATACATATTAAGGTATCCCGATGTTATTGAATCGGTCGTGTTAGAATATGCAAAGCCACTTCCCCAATATCCACCAAAAGCAGTATCGTAATAGGTTGGAAAAAAAGCATTATTACTAAGAAATCCGTTTTCTGTTCCACCTGCACCAACCCACCAACTCTCATTTGGAAGAATTAGCTCTTCAAAATCAATAGTTGTTTGTGAAAATGAGTGAATGGAAAAAAAGAAAGAAACTAGCGAAATGTAAATTAATTTCATGATTTTGAATTTTTAAATGTAAAATTTAGCCCCATCATAAACGACCTCAAGGGCATTGGTCGCCAAGCAATTACTTGGTAATTAGCATTCAGGATATTATTTATTTGAATATAAAAGGATGCTTCGTGTTTCAAGAAATTCAATTCTTGAGAAAAGCTCGCATTGAGCAAAAAGAAGCCAGGTAAAAACGTAGAGTTATCACTTGAAACAAATCGAATTCCTGTATAGGTTGCACCGAGCTCAAGAGTACTTCGATTTAGACTAGCAGATACATTCCCATTCCAAGTAAAATGTGGAACATACACAAGCTGACGTCCGCTTTCGAAATTGGAGTATGATGAAGATTTCTCAACAAGTGCGTTTAGAATTTGTGTCGATGATGCAATGCGATACTTGCATTTTTTCCCTTCTCGGATACTTAAATTTACAGACAACTCAATTCCCTCACTTTTCACTTGTTGAACATTTTCTGGCTTCCAGTATCCGTTTCCAGGAATCCAAACAATCCAGTTTTTTACGCGATTGGAGAATAAACCCGAATGAATTTGAAGATCGTATTGACTGTCCTTGGCTTGAAAATCAATTCCCAATTCGAAGGTATTGCCGAACTCGGGTTGTAAATTAATATTCCCTCCTGGCTGCCAATACAAATCGTTTAAAGTTGGAAGTCGATAACTTTTGGCCGCTTGACCTCGGAATTTCCAATTTTTATTGAGCGTAAAACTTCCCGAAACGGAAGGAATAAGCGGAATGTTTTTCGATTGAAACCACTCTTGGCGTAACTGGATTAGTGTTTCAAACTTCCCAAATTGAGAACGAAGAGAGCCGAAGAGTGATGTTCGTTGTTGGTTCATCCACGTATTGCCTAAACCCGGAGATATCGCCCTTGCATTTATTGAATTGATACCCACTTGCACACGCGATTTACCTTGAAAAAAACTCCTCGAAACTTCTGCTTC
>JBBALS010000347.1:0-2673 GCA_040402915.1 Flavobacteriales bacterium | reverse complement strand
TCATTAAAGTTACCTACGATGTGCCTTGTGCCTCCGATGTCGTATACATAGATACATTCGTTGTTCGTTACGTTGCTTCAGCAACATCAGTATTTACTGCTACCGAAACAGGCGATATTGCTTCTACATCCATTTGTTTGAGTGAAACAGCAACAATTACATACACCGGTGTTGCCACTCCGCCATTATCGGCATATACTTTTTTGTGGAATTTTGATGGTGGAACTCCAATACCTGCAACAGGCGGAGCTGGCCCATTTCAAGTTTCTTGGTCAACTCCTGGGACTAAAAACATTACATTGAAAGTTATAGCAGGAACATGTACTTCTGCTGTTACCACGAAGACAATTATTGTAAATCCTACTCCAACATCTAATTTCACAGTTAGTAATGCAACGCTTTGTATGAATCCTGTTACATCCACTTCGGCGAACACTACAGTAACTTTTACTGGTGTTGTTTTACCTACGCCGGCAACAGCACCAGTGTATACATGGAACTGGAATGGAGGAACAGTTGTGAGCGGATCGGGAGCTGGACCTTATGTGATTAATTGGGGAAGTTCCGGAACTAAAAATATTACATTAACCGTGAGTCAAAACGGTTGTACTTCAACGGTTACAACTGTTGTAGTAACGGTAAATGCAGCGGCGAACATCGATTTTACATATCCAACTACGGCTTGTACCAATTCCAACACAAGTGCAACGGCAAATCCAGCATTTGCTTATGTTGGGGTAAATACTCCAGGTTTAACTTATTCTTGGACTTGGGATGGAGGAACCGTAATAAGTGGAACTGGGCCTGGAGCGTATTCCATGAATTGGGCTTTACCTGGAACCAAAACCGTTACACTTACCGTAACACAAAACGGTTGTATATCCAATACTGCGATTCACACCATTAATGTCTACAATCCGCCAACATCCAGCTTTACTATTAGTCCTACGAATGTTTGTGTGGGTGCTCCCTCAACGTTAACATACAATGGAACTGCTGCATCTACGGCAACGTTCAACTGGTCGGCGGGAACTGGAACGTTAACTCCTGGAGGAACTGCTTCTAATACTCAACAAGTTTCATTTCCTGCAAGCGGAACTCCTAATGTAAGTTTAATTGTTACCGAACAGGGCTGTGTTTCTTTATCATCCTCTCAAGCTTTGACAATTAATCCAACGCCAACTGCAACATTTACAGTGCCCGCGAGCGTTTGTCCTGATGTGGATGTTTTAGTTGATTACACAGGAACGGGATCCGCAACAGCAAGTTTCTTATGGAGCTTCGATGGTGGAAATGCAACGCAACTCGGGCCCAATAATAACGACTCATACAACGTAAACTGGACTACTCCAGGAATTAAAACAATCTCACTCATTGTCACCGAATTTGGATGTGCTTCGCAAGCACTTACGCATACTGTTGAGGTTTATCCAATTCCTACGTCAACATTTACTGCCTTGAGTCCCGTATGCGAAAGTTCTCCGAGTACCATTAACTATACAGGATCGGCCGCCGCTTCTGCAGTTTACAATTGGACTTTCCTTGCAGGTACTCCTGCAACGGCTAATTCACAAGGACCTCATTCCGTTTCATGGTTGACCAGTGGAACCTATAATTTAAATCTTACGGTTACAGAAAACGGTTGCGTTTCAACTCCAACTCAAGTGCAGGTCATTGTAAATCCAATTCCTACATCCAGTTTTACGGCTAGCAATCCAGTTTGTTTAAATGGATCTGGAACACTGCTTTATAATGGAACCGCTCCCGCAAATGCCTTATACACTTGGGATATGGGAGGAGGAAGCTCCAATGTAACCGTTGGGCCAGGACCAATTGTGGTTGATTGGAGTTCGATAGGAACCAAAACGCTTTCATTAAATGTTGTTTCATTGGGATGCGCTTCAATAACAAGTTCAATTGATATTGAAGTTCTTGCGCTTCCTCTTGTTGATGCGGGGAACGATATCGAAGTTTGTTCTGGAGCGATAGTTCCGATTGGAACTGCTGGAGATCCTTCTATGACCTACCAATGGACTCCACTTCTTGGAATCGCCAATCCAACGCAATCACTCTCTACCATTCAATTACAAAACAATACACCCAATACGCAAACGTATCAGTTTACCTTAACTGCCAACGATGGACAATGTTCAAATTCGGCTGCTATGTTGTTTTCGGTTACAGCGCCTCCAACGGTCGTGTTTAATATTCCTCCAGGGCAATGTTTTGGAGGAAACTCATTCGATTTTGAAGCGGTTGGAGAATTTACAAGTACAGCAAATTTCATTTGGAGTTTTGGTCCCAATGCGAATGTGGCTTCAAGTTCTATCCTAAATCCATCCAACATTTCATTCAGCACAACGGGTTCTCAAAATGTTTCTTTGCAAGTAGATGATTCTGGTTGTTTCAGTAATTTATTCACATCCAATGTGCAGGTTTACGAAGAACCAATTGCAGATTTTGAAACTGAAAAATCTTCTGGTTGTATGCCTCTAAAAGTTAATTTTTTCAATTTGTCATCAGTTCCAACTTCCCTTATGAGTTTTACTTGGAATTTTGGAATTGGAAATACCTCGAGTTCATCAAGTCCGTCATTCAATTACGAAGATGCAGGTGTGTATGATGTTTCCTTGTTGGTAGAAACACCTCAAGGTTGTTCTGATACACTTTTTA
>JBBALS010000346.1:0-2678 GCA_040402915.1 Flavobacteriales bacterium | reverse complement strand
AAATTGACACTGGGCGCTATACCATGATTGTTCGTGTAAATTGGGATAATTCTCCGGACGCGCTTGGTCGTATGGAATTATCTCTTACAAATAATTGGGCGCAGGTATGTATTCGTCTCGGCAGAGATGCAAACGGAGCTAGAACAATCGCTCTTCTCGACGATTGCGACCCTTTTGTTGATTGCTCTGGTGAAATTTATGGAAATGCCATTCTAGACTGCGAAGGTAATTGCGCAGGAACTCGTCAAATGGGCGATATAAACCTTTCAGGAACCCAAGAAATGGCTGATGCCCAAAAGTATGTGAACGATATTCTTGGAAATGATATTCAGCCGACTCCATGTAATGATATTAATCAAGATGGAAAAGTAACCGTATTTGATGCAACATTAATTTCGAGTTGTGTTAACTACGGTCAAAATCACCCACACACAGGAAATCTTCCACATAACCATTGTAACTTTCCGGGTGGTTTATACAATTCCGGAGATACCGTTACGCTATCCATTTTGAATGTTGACTTTTCAGAAAAGTTTGTGGATATCGGGATTTTAAACCCCGATTCGCGTGTTACTTCGTATGAATTTGATATGCACGGAATCCATATTTGGAATGTAGAAAGCTTGATAAATCCATCCGAATATTCTGCGCAACCCGCATTTGTAATTGGAGGTCAAAAAGTAATTAGCATTAGTTACCAAGACTCAACTATGCTTAAGTACTATGAGCCAACGCCATTGTGCCGTATTCACTATTATGAACTTACCGACACAGAAGTTTGTATTGATCAAATTGTGGATGTTGTAAGTGGTGCTTTTGAACAAACTGCCACTGTAATTGGAGGTGATTGTTTTGCTTATGACCCAACGGGAATGATTAATTTCGATAAAACGAATTTCTTTAGCCTTGTTCCAAATCCTTCTTCAACAAGCGTTAGTATAGATTTGAGCATGTCTAAAGCAATTGATGCTTCCATTAGAATTATGAATGCACAAGGTCAATTGGTTTATACGCAACAAGTAAACGATGCCGAAAAGCAACACATTACGGTAAACACATCCAATCTAGCTGATGGAATTTATTTGGTTAACGTATTAACCGAAAAAGGACTCATAACCAAGAAGCTTGTTGTAAATCACTAGGCTTTAATTGAAAAATGAAAAGCCCCGATGAAGCAATTTCATCGGGGCTTTTTTATGACATTTTGTGGATTTCTATTTCCTTTTTTTTCCAATTACTCGTCCAAAAGAAAGTGCGAAAAGCTGCGATGCTTCCGAGCGAAAACCAGTTTTAATATCGTTGACCTTGAAATTCTGTTTATCTGCCACCAAAAAATTCATAGGGTAATAACGCAGCTTAATATATGTGCCTTTTTTAAAATTAAATTCAACAAACAAAGATGGATTTAGCAAAGGCGTTCGGTCCGAAAACCATTCATTAAACCTCTCAACCTTCTCCCCTCGCCCACTTCCCAAAAACGTTTTTTGCTTGTAGTTAAAGAATAATTCGAGTTCGGCTCCCAAAGCTGCATATACCCTTTTTTGCATGTCGCCAAGTTTAATTCCAACAGGGATTCCCAAAGCATAAACACGTTGTTTTACTTTAATGGAGTCATTCAATCGATTAATCATTCCAATATTTCGAACGCCAATTCCTGTATAAAAACCAAATGATTTTCCCAGGTTAACATGAAGCTGTTCTCCAAAGTGAAAAAAGGTGGAGTATCGAGGAATTGGATTGGATGTATTAATTGAAGATGACTCTGTATTGGGTGTGTTGATAGTCACATTCCCTAAATTCCCAACAGATAGTATTCCTTCTGAAACTGTGGCGAAATAAGTCCTTTGAATTGGTATGGGCTTTTCCAATGTTTGACCAATGGACAAAAGCGGCAGAAGCAAAGCCGGCAAGAGTATGTTTTTGAACGACATTTATCCTTAGTTTTTAATTACATTAAGTTCTTTGCCAACCTTAATAAATGCCGCAATAGCTTTATCTAAATGTTCTCTTTCGTGACCCGCCGATATTTGAACACGAATCCGTGCTTGATCTTTGGGTACAACGGGGTAATAGAAACCAATAACATAAATCCCTTCAGCCAATAATTTTTCTGCGAAAACCTGACTCAATCGGGCATCATACAACATAACAGGGCAAATCGGATGAACTCCGTCTTTAATATCGAAACCCGCCTCTTTCATTTTTGATCTGAAATAAGCAGCATTATCCATTAATTTATCACGCAAATGTGTAGACGAACTCAATAGATCCAAAACGGCTATACTCGCTCCAACAATTGATGGCGCAAGAGAATTTGAAAACAAATAAGGTCGAGAACGTTGACGAAGAAGATCGATAATTTCTTTCTTCCCAGAAGTAAATCCGCCCATTGCACCACCAAGCGCTTTTCCAAGTGTTCCGGTAATAATATCAATCCTCCCAAATACACCACAATGCTCGGCTGTACCTCTTCCCGTTTTGCCTAAAAAGCCCGAACTGTGGCAATCATCAACCATGATGAGTGCGTTGTATTTCTCTGCCAACTCCACAATTTTATCCAATTGAGCAATGTATCCATCCATAGAAAAAACACCATCCGTAACAATAATTCGGAAACGTTGTGCTTGAGATTCGATAAGTCGCGCCTCCAAATCGGCCATATCATTATTGTTGTAACG
>JBBALS010000345.1:266-2696 GCA_040402915.1 Flavobacteriales bacterium | reverse complement strand
CTGGATTTATCTTTTTCAAAGGCATTCCATATTCTGCGCAAATGATTGAAAGAAAATAGTTTGCTAAAAGAGGAATATCATCAATACGCTCATTTAAAGCAGGGACTTGAATAATGATAACGCTTAATCGATGGTATAAATCCTCACGGAAATTGCCTTTTGAAATTTCTTCTTGGAGATTTTTATTGGTTGCAGCCACAATTCGAACATCCACTTGAATCTCCTTTTCGCCACCAACACGGGTAATTTTATTTTCTTGCAATGCACGTAGTACTTTAGCCTGAGCCGACAAACTCATATCCCCAATTTCATCGAGGAATAAAGTTCCACCATCCGCCAATTCAAATTGCCCTTTCCGTTGTTTAATGGCACTGGTAAATGCGCCTTTTTCATGTCCAAACAGTTCACTTTCGATAAGTTCAGATGGAATAGCAGCACAGTTCACCTCGATTAAAGGTGCTTCATTGCGATTGCTTTTTGCATGAATCCACCGAGCAACAAGTTCTTTACCCGTTCCATTGGGGCCCGTAATTAAAACTCGAGCATCGGTTGCCGCAACACGTTCAATCATGTCTTTTACCTTCCGAATAGCGGGCGATTCACCAACCATATCGATGGTTTTACTGACCTTCTTTTTGAGGATCTTGGTTTCTTGAATGAGTGTTGATTTATCTAATGCATTCCGAAGTGTAATCATCAAACGATTCAAATCGAGTGGCTTGGCAATAAAATCGTAAGCGCCTCTTTTAATACAATCAACTGCCGTTTCAATGGTGCCATGCCCAGAAATCATAATCACAGGACAATCGATTCCTTGAGCCAAAACCTTCTCGAGCAATTCAGTTCCATCCATTTTGGGCATTTTGATATCGCTTAAGAGAATGTCAAAACCCCCATTTCGAATTTTCTCCCATCCTTCTGCCCCATCAACAGCTTCTTCTACTTGATGATTTTCATACTCAAGTATTTCTTTCAATGTGCTACGAATTGCACGTTCATCGTCAACTATTAAAATTTTAGCCATTCGTTTCGCGTTCCTTTTCAGATTCAAGATAGTCGAATAGAATGCCTTCTTTCAGCGAATACGTGGATAATCGCATTTTATTCAACTTAATTTTTTTCATTACATATTTGATCATAATGACAGCAACAACAATCATTTCAACACGCATTGCAGCGAGGCCTTTCATTTTAAATCGCTTTTCGATGGTTGAATTAATGATCAACTTGTACATCGCTTCAAAATGATCGAGGTTGAAATTGTATTCTGTTTTCACCAATGGATTTTCTTCGGTATGAAAACGGTAGTAAATCATTTCGGCCAAAGAATCAAAGCTACCTGAAGAACCAACCAATGTTTTAACTGGATAAAGTTCACAAGCAGCCCATAGCAATTGCATTTGCTCTTTTAGATAAGTACGAAGCTTTTTTATTTCAATCTTCGAAATGGGTTCAGATGGATTTATAACTTCAAGTAAACGAGCGGCGCCTAAATCGAAGCTGTGTTTCCAATACATGCGATTGCGATCGGCAATAATGAACTCGGTACTTCCACCACCAATATCCATAATGAGCACTTTTTCATCGCCTAAATCAAGTGCTTGACGAACACCGTAATAAATAAGTTCGGCCTCTCGGTTTCCAGAAATAACTTCTATATCAATTCCAGTTTCCGCTTTCACTTTCTTCACGAAATCCTTCCCATTCTCTGCACTTCGTATGGCTGAGGTGGCAAAGGCAAGGGTTTTATCGACTTCAAAACGATCGATTGTTTCCTTATGCGTCTTCATTGCTTTTAATCCTCGTTGAAAAGGATTGTGCGCAATTACGTTATTATTTATCCCGCCTTCGCCAAGCTTAACGGGGATTTTCTCTTTATCGATTACCAAAAAACCTCCATCCTGAACGCGTGCGATCATGAGTTTAAACGTATTGGTACCAATGTCAATGATGGCAAGCTTCACATGAATAGAATTGAAATATCAATGTTAAGAAATACTTGCGCAATTCTGATACAAATAATGAAGAGGTTATTAACGGACGAATAACAATTTTAATAGCGCAACCAGCGAGCCATTTCACGCCATGTAACGCGCTTTCCATACATAAGAATTCCGGTTCGGTATATCTTTCCGGCAATCCATGTTGTGAATATGAATCCGAGAACAAGCATAAACATCGAAAGGGCAAGTTCCCAAACAGGAACTTGAAATGGCAATCGAACCATCATTACAATGGGAGATGTTAATGGGATGATAGAAAGCCAGCGAGCCATGACGCCTGTTGGGTCGTTTAAGACGGTTTGAGCCATGACAAATGAAAATATAAGTGGAATGGTAATGGGCAAGACAAATTGTTGAGTGTCTGCATCATTATCGACAGCGCCACCAACAGCCGCAAACATTGCACCGTAAAGTAAGTAGCCACCTA
>JBBALS010000345.1:0-256 GCA_040402915.1 Flavobacteriales bacterium | reverse complement strand
ATAATAAGTGCCCAATTGATTTGGTTAATTCGTTCAATGACCAATTGGTTTTCAATGAGTTGATCAATGTCCTCCACTGCAGTTCCATCAGGACTTTTCTTCATCAGCATTTCAATTTTATCGGCACTGAATTTTTCTTTAACAACTGTATTCAAGAAAACGGTGTAGATAGAAGCCGTAAGAATTACCCAAAGTAGAAATTGCGTTAAACCAACTAAGGCAATTCCGATGATTTTGCCCATCATTAATTCAAATG
>JBBALS010000344.1:0-2700 GCA_040402915.1 Flavobacteriales bacterium | reverse complement strand
TCAAACGTTTCCATTCATCTTCTGCATCTGAAATGGACGATCCAGGCTTGCTTGTGCTCGCTCCCAAATCGAGAAACAGGGCACCTTCATTCACGTGCTTTTGAGAAAATTCGAATATTGTTTGCTCATTGACCCGACTTCCCGAATAAAATGAATCCGAATTCACATTTACAATGCCCATTATACAGGGCTTTTCAAAAGAAAATCGTTTTCCTCGAAGACTTATGCTTCGAATATCGGCGGAGGATGTTAATTTCGTGCCCTTGATTTTATTTTCCATGCAACAAACATCGGCACAATTCGACGCAGTGGTACTTCAGTGCAAAGAAATTTTTTTAAAAAAGACTACCGATTACGGAACATCGTGGCGAATATTTCGCATTTCGTCTATCACAGATCAGCTGTTTATCAAGGCTTCTCGCATCCGAGGCATCGAAACTACAGGCATTCACCTTGTTAACGAAGGCATCGAACCCGAATTTATTGGCATCATCAATTACGGCATCATGGGCTTGATTCAGATGCAATTGATCAATAATGAGGATACAGATTTAAGTGTAGATCGCGCCGCTGTTTTATACGATAAAACCATTGCGGAAGTAAAAGCTTTGATGATGCAGAAAAACCACGATTATGGTGAAGCTTGGCGCGATATGCGTGTGAGTTCCTTTACCGATATGATTTTGGTTAGGTTGATGCGCATCAAACAAATTGAAGACAATCAGGGTGCGACGTTGGTTTCGGAAGGCATCGATGCCAATTATATGGACATGATTAATTACGCAATCTTTGCGTTGATTAAACTAAGTGAACAAACGGCCTGATAATTGCCAAAGGCCGACGCTTTTCAATTCTCAATCTTATGAAGTATTTGGTTACCCTTTGCCGGTTTTTGGTGGGTGTTTTATTTATCATTTCGGGCTTAATTAAATCGAACGATACCGTCGGTTTTGCATACAAACTCGAAGAATATTACCAGGTTTTTGGAACCGAGTTTCTCATTTCCACCGCAGTTTATCAAGCAATGGCCATTTGCATTGCCGAAGTAGCACTTGGAGTTTTACTTTTATTGGGAATTCGTAAACGTTTAACGCTGATACTTTTAATGGGAATGATTGTATTTTTTACATTCCTCACCTTCTACTCCGCTTATTATAACAAAGTAACCGATTGCGGCTGTTTTGGCGATGCGCTTCATCTTACTCCTTGGCAATCGTTTGGGAAAGACATCGCACTCTTAATCTTGATAAGTATTTTAGTTATTGGTCACAAACACATTACGACACTATTCTCTTCCAAGACAAGCATTCGTATTTTTGGTGTGTTGATGTTTCTAAATATCGCTTTTCCAGTTTACACCTTGAACTTTTTACCAGTCATCGATTTTCGTCCATTCGCCATTGGAAAAGACATTCTCGCACAAATGAACGATGGTCGTCAGCCCAAAATAGAAACCCGATTTGTATTTAAAAACCTACAAACCAACACCATCGAAGAACTGAAAGAATATCCCTACACCGATAAGATAAATTGGGAATTGGATACGCTTAAATGGAAATTCATCGATACCAAACAAATTGTGTTGGATGCAGGCGAACTCCCAAGCATTCACGATTTTAGCATCAGCAGTGTGGAAGGAGCCGATTCTACGCAAGCCTTCTTAAAGCAAAACAAACTGCATTTCTTTTTGGTGAGTTACCGCTTAGACAAAGCCAACCTGAAAATCCAACCCGAAATTAACGCATTCGCCACAGCATGCGAAAAAGCGGGCATTCCATTCATTGGCTTAACATCGAATTCACCTGAAGAAATTGAAGAATTCCGTCACGAAGTTCAAGCTCCCTATCCCTATTACATTACAGACGCCACCCAATTAAAAACGATGATCCGCTCCAACCCCGGACTCATCTTGCTAAAAGGCTCGAAAGTACTCGATATTTGGCATTACAATAGTTTCCCGAGTTTTGGGGATTTAGTTGATAGTTTAAAGGTGAAAGGAGAAAATTGAAAGCTAATCAGATCTTGCTGAGATTCTGTTTAGAAATGATTAATCCCATTGAGCTGGTTTGCTCACTATACACCCAACGAAGCCAGCGAAATAACATTTACACCGTCTTTCCGAGTGTAGCTAATACCTGTGCCGGTTATAATATTGAGCGATTTAGGGGCCTGCGATTTCTGGGTGTCTATCATAGAAGCAAATTTTAAAAGTTTAGCAGCGGCTTCATCAATTTGCCCGGTTCCAAGTTTAACTTCGAAGGCGCACCAGTCACCATTGAATTTCTGGACAATACAATCGACCTCCATTCCACTTGAATCGAGATAATGATACACCTTGGCATCGTTAGCTTGTGCATAAACACGCAAATCGTGCGTTACAAGCGATTCAAACAAAAATCCCGTAAAAGTTAAGTTATTGATGAGCGATTTCTCATTAACTCCCAAGGCGGCAACCGCCAAAGAAACATCGGTAAAATGCCGCTTAGGATTTTTCCGAAGGGTGTATGAAGAACGAATATGAGGATTCCACGCAGGTTGATCTTCCAAAATCATGAGGCGATTTAGTGCTTCGAGATAATCATATACCGTTGGACGAGTAATTGCCGCTTTTTCTTGGGCAAATACATCCTTTTCCAATGATGAAATATCAACCATTGTTGCCGTATTTCTCGCCAATGAACGCAACAGACTTCTCACTTT
>JBBALS010000343.1:0-2710 GCA_040402915.1 Flavobacteriales bacterium | reverse complement strand
TTTTCCACATCAATACGTTTTGCGATAATCTTTTTATTCCGATCGAGAACATATAATACGGGAGTTGAATAAATATCGTAGTACTTTCTGAACTGCGCTGTTCCTGTTAAATCGGCAGCATTAATCCAAGTCAATTCTTTTTCCTTGATGTACTTGAACCATTCGGTAGTATCGGATTCGATATACACTCCCAAAACTTCTATGTCCAAATCTACTTTGTGCGCTTTGTAAAACTCGGAAAGTTTAGGAGTAACTTTTTGACAGTGTCCGCAGCTTGGATCCCAGAAGTAAACAAGGGTGTATTTCTTTTTAATATCGTGTAATGAAATAGGATGAAAATCGGGCTTCAACAACTTCATATTGTTAGCAGTAACTCCCAACAAACAGGGCTTCAATGCATTTACTCGTTCACGGATTTTATCAAGTTGGGAATCTTCCACCCAAAATGCTTTGCCCGTTAAGTAATAATTCTCTGCCATAAAAACAAATACAGCATCCATCCCCATAATCTCCGATTTCTCATACGTATTGGTAATCCAATAAACCAAAAACTTGAATGTTTCACTTTTCTCATCAGACAAACCGATAAGTTTTGCGGCAGCTACATTGATAGAATCCGGCATCTGAGCAGTCAACTTTTCGATATACTGCTTAATCTTATTTGCAAATACAGGAGAGCGCAATAAACGATCATCCTTCATATCGAATCTATCGAAATAATGTGCTTTAAAGTAACGATACTGAAATGTGGAATCTTTGCGACCATTGGGCAATAATGGAATCTCGGGAATTTCGGGTTCCCATCCAGCATTGAAAATTTTCGTCAACAAGAGGTCTGGATTTTTTGCAATGAAATCGTTTTTATACTCCTTAACCGATAGATCGAGCGCCGTTTGATTATCACGAATCATTTTCACTTTGGAATCATCCCCTTTGGCAAGTTCCATTTCGCTGCGGTATTGCTCCATTTGCTTTCCTTTCACAGAAATCCAATTCAGGTATTGATAAAAGAGCTCATTGTCTTTCGACCCTTTGATTTTCATACTACCTATAAGATCTGTAGTATCCGTTTCCATGCTGAAATTTTGCTCTTTATCGACAATCATTTCAAAATACTTTCGACTAGGAAGCACGGCAATATATACACCACCTGGAAGCGCTTCATCGCCTTTAAAAACGAGTTTTCCTGAAACATCAACCCTCGCAGAATCTTTTATATACTGCTTATCTCCGTAGTAAAAAGCCAATTGAACATTCTTATCTTTTAATCCCTTGATGGTTAATTTAATTTCATAACCGCCCCCCGCAAAAGTTGCCGAGGAGACACATAGAACTGCTAATAAAAGGAGTATTCGTTTCATGTAGATTGATTTTTTAAAAAGCGCAACCGCATTGCAAATATTGTGCTATTTTTTTGAATTTTCAATGCTTCAAAAACGATGATTTCTAGGAGATGATTTGAAATCGTCAAATTGAGATAGATTAATTTTTCAACCATTCAATTTTAGGTTATTCGTTTTCCGTTATTTGTAAAATGAGGACGAGTTTTTTACAAGAAGTAGCATCACGATATTTAGAATTATCTGCAAATTACAACAACATCGCATTGGTCTTTCCCAATAAGCGAGCGGGAATATTTTTCAAAAAGGAGCTGGCCTTCCTCCATCCCAAAGTACAATGGATGCCAGAATATTTTTCGAGTGAAGATTTTGTAAGATACATTACCAAAATTCAAGTTGCCGATCCAATTTCTTTGCTGTTTGAATTTTACACCGTTTATCAACAATGCGAAACAGATCAAGCCGAACCCTTTGATGTATTTAGCACTTGGGCAACCCAACTTCTTCACGATTTCCAAGAAATTGATTTGTATTGTGTTGATGCTAAACAACTTTTTGGCACCATCAACGATGCGTATGCCATTAAAAACTGGAACCCCGATGGTACAATCATTACCGAAAACCAACAACAATATCTCCGTTTCTGGTCACGAATGGGAAAATGGTATTCGGCTTTTCGAAGCCATCTTTTAGATAAAAACATTGCTAGTTCTGCAATGGCGTATAGAAAACTCGCAGAAAATTGTGTGGTATATGCTGATCAGATTCCTTTCGATAAAATTTTGTTCGCAGGATTCAATGCTTTAAACAAAGCTGAGCAAACGTTTATGCGCCACCTCGAAAAAATAGGGAAGGCCGAAATTATTTGGGATGCCGATTCCTATTATGTTGAAAATGAATTGAACGAAGCGGGACAATTTCTCCGGAAATATCGAAATGAATGGTCGATACGCGATTTTAAAAACTGTGAACCACATCTCGAAACCAAAGAACGAAACATTCATATTGTTGGAGTTGCTAAAAATATTGGTCAAGCATTCGTAGCTGGAAGTATTATCGATCAACTTGCAGAAAGTGAAAATGATTTAACATCTACATCATTGGTTTTGTGTGACGAACAGCTGCTGATGCCGGTCTTGGAAGTGCTGCCTGAAAGGGTCGGACATGTGAATATTACCATGGGTTATCCCATGAATTTACTTCCTGTGAGTAGCTTGTTTTCACTTATTTTCGACTTGCAATTACATGCTCGCATGAGCGGTCAACCCCCGAAACGTGAAATCGCCTTTTACTTTCGAGATCTTTTACGATTATTCCGAAATCCATCATTGGCAATTGCACTTCATTCGGAACTTTTGCAACCCTTGGTG
>JBBALS010000342.1:0-2715 GCA_040402915.1 Flavobacteriales bacterium | reverse complement strand
GATGGTTTAGAATGGAATACTCTTTCTAGTCCTTCAATTTGGAACTACAACGAAATTGGAAATTGGGAGTTGGGCAATGCAAGCAACCTGCTACAACACATGCGCGGATACAAGATTTCCGAAATGGCTGGAACTACGATTCGAGGCAAAGGGGCAATCAAATCAGGCGAACAGAAAATCGCGCTTGTTGATTCAGGAAACAACGATGGTTTTAACCTGGTTGGCAATCCTTATCCATCTCCAATCGATTGGAATAAAACAGCAGCAACTCTACCTCCAACTATCGGGAAAAGCATTTATTCAAAAAGTAAATCAACACGTTTTGCAGATCAGTTTGCTACATGGCTTTCGCTTGGATTAAATGATGGTTTGGGAATAAACGGAGCTTCTCAATATATTGGAATGCAAGAAGGATTTTTTGTGCAGGCCTTTGAGCCCGATACGCTTCGTTTCTTCAATGAACACCGCGCCGATATTACTAATCCACAAACCATTAACGCTCCGTCATCCATTCCGTTTATGCGTTTGAGTCTTGAAAATAATTCGCATGCCGACGAAACAGTCATTTATTATTCGTCCAATGCCAGCTCAACGCAACCAATTGATGGACAAGATGCAGGAAAAATAGAACCAGAAAACGCGCGAAGTTTTTGGTGTAGTGTGAAAGATTCTATCAAATTAGCCATTCAAGGTCGACACATCGAAGCGCATTCAGATTCTATTCCTTTATCTGTGTTTGTTTCCGAAGGAGCTATGTTCCGAATGAAGCTTGCTGATATGACGAACTTTCCTTCAACTGCGATGGTATTTCTAGAAGACCGACAAAATAATGTACTTCAGAATTTACGTATTCAACCTACTTATACTATCTGGCTTGATAGCGGCAGTATTGAAAATCGCTTTTTTCTTCATTACAAACCGGGCGTTAATTTAACCGCTTCGAACGAAGGTTGTTTGGGAGGCGAAGGGATCATTACATTAAATAATCCAAGTTCTACATTGTGGGAAGTTGATGTGTTTACGAGTAACGATAGTCTCATTGCTCAAAACACTGCGCTTTCGGGAAGTTGGAATGTAGAGCATTTAAAGGCGGATGAATACCGCGTTCATTTTAAACTAAGTGGCAATTTGTTAGAAACCGACGATTGGATTCTTGTAGATTCTGGAAGTTATGTAAATGCGGCTCTTCATGCTTCATTAACTGAAGTTAGAGCAAATGAAGACGAAGTTGTTTTTACCAATATATCGAGCGATGCACAAGGTGTAAATTGGGATTTTGGTGATGGAACGATGGTTTCAGGATATACACAAGTAAACCATGTTTTTAATACACCTGGAATTTACCCAGTTATTCTTACCGCGACACGCAATGAATGTTCCGATACCGCCCAATTGAATATTTCGGTTGTTACCATTACTGGATTAGATCAAGTGGCAATCGAAAAACATTCGAGTTTCTCCATTTTTCCAAATCCTGCATCCGATGTTGCTTGGTTGAAATTGAATTTGAAAACGAGTGCAAATGATGTTTCATTAGCTATTATTGATGCCTTGGGAAGAATTGTTTATCAGAAGAAATACAGCTCACTAAGTCAATCTCAAGTCATTGAACTACCAGTAAATCAATTAACGAAAGGCAATTACCAGGTTGTGTTAAATGGATCTGGAATTCGCGGAGTAAATAGCCTGATTGTTTCAGGGAAATTGAGCAATGAACAGAAGTGATATTGGTTATTAAGTTTATTTTAGTTTAATGCTTTAAAATCATACTGAGATTAAGAATTCGTTTAAGTTTGTATAGTTTTTAAAGAGTTATTGCAATGCCGTTCTATCATACCTTAGGGATTATACCTCCGAAGCGCCATACGGTTATGAACAAACCCGATGGTGGAATATATTACGAGCAGTTATTTGGAACTGTTGGCTTCGATGGTATGTCATCATTGATGTATCATATTCATCGACCTACCATTGTAAAAGAGGTTGGAGAATCTATTGATGTTTCTCCGAAAATTGCGGTTCAAAAAAACATGAAGGCGCTTCGTTTAATTGGATTCAACGTTGCGCCAGAAGATGATTTTTTAGAAAGTCGAAAAGCTCTACTTGTGAACAGCGACGTTCACTTGGGTGTTGCCGCTCCTCGTAAGTCGATGAGCACCTATTTTTATAAAAATGCCGATGCCGATGAACTTATTTTTATCCACAAAGGCAGTGGAACGCTAAGAACATTTTTAGGGAAGATTGAATTTTCGTACGGTGATTATTTGATTATCCCCCGCGGAATGATTTATCAAATCGAATTCAACGACGAGAACAACCGCATTTTATTTCTCGAATCATTTTCTCCTATTTACACACCAAAGCGTTATCGTAATTGGTTCGGTCAATTGTTAGAACATTCACCTTATTGTGAACGGGATATTCGCCGTCCTCAAAATTTGGAAACCTTCGATCAGAAAGGTGACTTTTTGGTGAAGGTGAAGAAGCAAGGAATGTTGCATCATTTAACCTACGGCTCTCATCCTTTCGATGTGGTTGGTTGGGATGGTTACAATTATCCGTATGCATTTTCAATTCATAATTTTGAGCCGATAACAGGACGTGTTCATCAACCACCTCCCGTTCATCAAACATTCGAAACTAAAGCATTTGTAGTCTGCTCGTTTGTCCCTCGATTATACGATTATCATCCATTGTCTATTCCAGCTCCATACA
>JBBALS010000341.1:0-2724 GCA_040402915.1 Flavobacteriales bacterium | reverse complement strand
GATTCTGGCTGACTTTCTTTACCTGATAAAGATGCCGCAGCAATGACCAATAAAAGAATTGATGTTACTATGAGTATGCGTTTCATCAAAATTGATTTTCCAAAAGGATGGCAAATTGAAACGCAAATTTATCAATGATGTTCAAACAAACGTAATTAATTTAATATCAATCGAAAATATTGGCAACCTTTAGCAAATGCTAGTGATCTAAAATAGAAATGTGCTTAATGAGATTTGTGTTCAATAGATTTTCAAATGTTAAAAAATTGAATTCGGAAAGAATTTATTTAAGCTCTGTAGATATTACCTTTGCAGCGAAACAACACCTGATGTTTTCAATTTGAATTATGCTTAGAACTCATACATGCGGAGAAATTCGCTCTTCTGAAATTGGTAAATCTGTTGAACTTTGTGGTTGGGTTGCCAAATCGCGCGATTTGGGTGGAATGACATTCATTGATTTGCGTGATCGTTTTGGTATTACCCAGCTTGTTTTTAATACGGATGATGATGCTGCACTTTGTGAAAGAGCGCGTAAGTTGGGGCGTGAATTTGTATTACGTGCCAAAGGAGAAGTTCGCGAACGCTCGAGTAAAAATTCGAATATCCCAACTGGAGATATTGAAATTCGTGTGTTGGAATTTGAAATATTAAATGCTGCCAAAACCCCTCCGTTTACAATTGAAGACGAGACCGATGGAGGTGACGATTTACGAATGAAATACCGTTACCTCGATTTACGGAGGAATGTAGTTCGCAAAAACATGGAGCTGCGTCATAACTTGGCGAAAGAAATCCGGAATTACCTCGATCAGGCTGGTTTTCTAGAAGTTGAAACGCCCGTTTTAATCAAATCTACTCCCGAAGGTGCTCGCGATTTTGTGGTGCCATCACGTATGAATCCGGGTGAATTTTATGCACTTCCACAAAGTCCGCAAACGTTCAAGCAAATATTAATGGTTGCTGGTTTTGATCGGTATTTCCAAATTGTAAAATGCTTCCGCGATGAAGATTTACGTGCCGACCGTCAACCGGAATTCACCCAAATAGATTGCGAACTTTCCTTTGTTGAACAGGAAGACATTCTACAAATATTTGAAGGCCTTGTTCGTCAATTATTCATAAGTGTAAAAAATATCAGCTTCGAAGATTTTCCTCGAATGACCTATGCTGATGCGATGGAGTTTTATGGAAACGATAAACCCGATATTCGTTATGGTATGAAGATTTGTGATTTCACGAGTGCAACACGTAATTCAGGTTTTGTTGTTTTCGATCAAGCCGAATATGTTGCCGGAATAGTTGCAGATGGATGTTCGGAATACAGTCGCAAACAAATTGATGAACTTACCGATTGGGTAAAAAGACCTCAAATTGGTGCAGGCGGACTTATTTACATCCGAATGAATTTGGATGGAACGGTGAAATCATCCGCCGATAAATTTTTCACGGAAGAACAACTTCGTGCTTTCTGTAATCAGGCCAATGCGAAACAAGGCGATTTAATTTTAATCCTTGCAGGTGCAAAAACACTCATGCAAAAAGCATTGAGTGAACTTCGACTTGAAATGGGAAATCGCATGGGACTTAGACCCAAAGATACATTTGCCCCACTTTGGGTTGTTGACTTTCCTTTGCTCGAATGGGATGAAGAAAATAAACGCTATCATGCCATGCATCATCCGTTTACAGCGCCAAAGCCCGAAGATTTTGCATTACTACAAAATGAACCTGGTAAAGTGCGTGCCAATGCCTACGATTTAGTAATTAACGGAGTAGAAGTTGGAGGGGGATCGATTCGTATTTTTGATAAATCTCTTCAGAAGCAAATGTTCACATTGCTTGGATTTAGCGATGAAGACGCTCAAGATCAATTCGGATTTTTAATGAACGCTTTCGAATTTGGAGCACCCCCGCATGGTGGAATTGCTTTGGGTTTCGACCGACTTTGTTCTATATTTGGCGGAGCAGAGTCGATTCGTGATTTCATCGCATTCCCTAAAAACAATTCAGGACGCGATATGATGATTGATTCTCCTTCTCAAATTAATCCAGCGCAACTGAACGAACTTCAAATTAGCATTCAAAAAAAGGCATAAATGAAACGATTCCATTTACTCAGTATTTTATTCAGTTTGTTTATCTCTTTCAACTCAGCAACTTTTGCTCAGAACAAACATGCTGAAGCTTTTGAGGAAGGCATTGTTTTAATCGATCTTAAAACCAGCACTGGCGCTTTCCGATATACAAATTTCGTGTCCCAAAAAACGCCGGTCTTTATAGGTGCCGATTATGGAATCAATAACGATTTTAGTGCAGGAGTTTATGGAGGATGGTATCAAAATTCCCAAAAAGAAGTAGGTGCTAATATTGTTGATGCAAATTATTACTACTACGGCGGTCGTTTTGGATTGCACTTTAGCGATTTCATCAGAGCAAAAACGCCAATAAATGTCAATCCTCAAACAGTTGATGTGTATGCTACTTTATGGGGAGGGATGAATTCTAGAAAAGATAAAACACTTATTGCGGGAAGCTCCAGTTTTAAGCCAGTCTCGGATGTTGGAATTTATGTCGGAGTCAGGATGTATACCAAATACCGCATTGGAGGTTTGCTCGAACTGGGTAAAGGGCCGTTCGGTTTTATGAATATTGGAATTTGTTATAAAATCTAGTTAGAGCTCCTTGCGGTAAATGAGTTTGCGCATGGCAAACATCAAATAT
>JBBALS010000340.1:0-2726 GCA_040402915.1 Flavobacteriales bacterium | reverse complement strand
AGTACCTCCAAGTGTAAATGTGCCAGTATAGGTTTTAGGAAGTCCTTGAAAACTATCGATTTGCTTGGTAAATTTTCCGGTGCAAATCAACATCAGTCCGGTTGCCAATGGATCGAGCGTTCCGGCATGACCCACTTTTATGGACATTCGTTTGAGTTTGTATTGCTTTTCGATGGCAAAGCGGACTTTATTTACCAAGTCGAATGATGTCCATCCAAGTGGCTTCTCGAGAAGCAGAAGTTTTCCGGTTTGAAATAGGATTTCACTCATAATACGGATAAGTCTACGCCAACTGCAAGAAGAATTAGGATTGTTAAACCGACAACTATTCGATACCAACCAAAAACACGGAAACCGTATTTTGTTAAAAATCCGATAAAGAACTTAATTGCAAGAAGCGCAACAATGAATGCGATAACATTCCCAAAAATCAAAATGTCCAATTGTTCAGTAATGATATTGCTTTGTCCTTTTAAAAATACCTTGAGAAGTTTGTATCCTGACGCGGCAGCCATTGTTGGAACTGCAAGAAAAAAAGAAAACTCCGCTGCTGTTTTACGTGAAAGTCCCACGGTCATTCCTCCAATAATAGTTGCAGCCGAGCGGGAAACTCCTGGTATTAAAGCGATACATTGAAATAAACCTATTTTAAAAGCCGATTGATTACTAACTTCTTGCGTTGATTGCTCCGTATTGAAACGCTTGTCAACAAACAGCAAAATAATTCCTCCAAGGAACAAGGTAATTCCAACAACAAGTGGACTTTCGAGTAATGTATCTATGTAATCGCCAGCTATAAGTCCAATTGCGGCAGCAGGAATAAATGCAATAATTAGTTTGATGTAAAAGGGAATGTCTTTAAGGAAGCGCTTCCAATAAAGAAAGAGAACCGAAAGGATGGCACCGAACTGAATATTAACTGTGAAGAGTTTTACAAATTCATCCGACTTAATACCAAGTATAGCCTGCGTAATAACCATATGCCCTGTTGATGAAACGGGCAAAAATTCAGTTATCCCCTCAACCACAGCAATGATAAAGGCTTCCAAAAAAGTCATTTGGAATTAGTTTTTCGGTTTGTAAACAATCGCGAATACTTCTATTGCAAAACCAATCAAAACTACGATAGGAGCAATGGTGATACGTTGTGTACTGAAGATTTCTGGATTGAAAACATTCGGATCTTTTGAACCACCTCCTACCATGAGGAGAAATCCAATAAGAATCACTACAATACCAGATATCATGATTTTGTAGTTTGTTGGGCCGAATGCAAACCCATGCTTGTTGTCGTTATTTTCTGTGCTCATCTGTAAAGTTTAATACAGTGAATCTGTTTTTAGGTTCAAATATTTTCGAACCGCAAAGAAAGTACAAATCCACGATAATGCGATTCCTGAAATTAGAATAGATCCTGCTAAAATTCCTAATAGATTTATATCTCGTAATTTTTGCAATTCTGGAATTTGTTGTTCCCCCAAGATAATCATTCCTGCAAGTAAAAGAATTGAAACCAAACCTCCGAGAAGTCCCTGAATAATACTTGCTCTTAAAAATGGCCAGCGAATAAAACCTCGCGTAGCACCTACCAATTGCATGGTTCGAATGAGTAATCTTTTAGAATAGATTGACAATCGAATCGTATTATTTATAAGTGTAATGGCAATAAATGTGAGAATTAAAGAAAACGCCAAAAAGAACCAACTTAGCTTCTGCATATTGGCAACAATCTGATTGATCAAATTACGCGGATAATCGATTTGTGCAACCAATGGATTTGCCAACCATTCCTTTTCAATCTTTTGAAAATCTGATTCGTTGGTAAAATTCACTTTAAAACGAACGTCGATGGATGCAGGCAAGGGATTGTAACCTAGAAAATCGACAAAATCTTCACCCAAATCTTTCTGGAATTCGGAGGCTGCATCTGCCCTTGTTACAAACGTGCTCGATTTCACAAATGGTTTAGTATCCAATTGTTGTTTAAATGCAAGAACCTGAACATCGTCTACTGAGTCCCGAAAAAAGATAGATACCTGAAACGATTCGCGCGTTGTGTCTGAAAGTTTTTTGGCATCCACCAAAAGCAAACCTAACAAGCCCAGCATAAATAACACCATGGCAATACTCACCACAGATGTAATGTATGAGGTGCGGATTCGCTTACGATTGAATGTGTTTTCTGAACTTGACATGCTTTTATTCAATTGCAAATATACTTAGGTAGAGCGTTTAATGGATGTTTCTTTTAGCATCTTTCAACAAGAAAAAAACACGAATTGTGAAGAACATTTCAAAATTTAAACCATGGGAATAGAATCCCTCTATTTTGTAACTTCGCAACCTCATTAAAACACCCAAAATCCCTGATGGAACCGAATTTCCGCACGATTGAAAAGAAGTGGCAAAAACGTTGGAAAGAAGAGAAACGTTATAAAACTGAAATCGATTCTTCCCGCCCAAAGTACTATGTGCTCGATATGTTTCCCTACCCTTCTGGCGCAGGACTGCATGTTGGTCATCCGCTTGGATACATTGCATCGGACATTGTTTCGCGTTACAAAAGATTGAAGGGTTTTAATGTGTTGCATCCCATGGGCTTCGATGCCTTTGGCTTGCCAGCAGAGCAATACGCTATTCAAACTGGTCGTCATCCCGCCGATACTACTGCAGAAAACATTGCCCGTTATAAAGAACAGTTAGGAAACATCGGCTTTTGCTACGAT
>JBBALS010000339.1:0-2726 GCA_040402915.1 Flavobacteriales bacterium | reverse complement strand
AACAAAGTAATGTTTCAAATTGATGAAATTATACATCAATGCAACCACTACACAGAGCCGACAAAATTGGACAAACTTACGTTAGATTCTGCTAAAATCTTGGTCAAAGAACTGCATTTGTGCATATTAAGACATACGTACAGGGTTGACAACATCCGCCATAATTACGATACTTTAGAGGATTTATTATGAAAACAACGTTAGAAAAATTAATTGAAATATATTCTGAAACATTAACGAAAGATATAAGTGACGACAGTAAACTACAATTCAAAATGTTTATTTTAATTATGAAATATTATTTACCAATGGAACAATCAATGATTGAAACCTCTTTTGAGGATGGCGTAGGCGAAGGACTTACCGACCCCGAAAGACCGTTTACAGGGAAAGAATACTTTGACGTTAAATACAAAAAGAAATGAGCAACGATAAAGTAATGAAACTACTACAAGACGGGGCGTATCAAGCCGAACAGGAAATGATACAGGCAACGTCAAAGGAACAATTTGTATTTGCCGCAGGGCAGTATTCAGCAATGGCAGCAGTATTTGTAATGACTACCAACAACGTATCATCACAAATTGCCTCTATTGCAATCAATGACAGAATAGACAATATAGCAAAAAACAAATATGGAAAAGGTTATTAAAGAACCCACAAAACACATAACCCAACAATGGGTTAAGTTAGAACACTATGAAGCGTTTGTAAAATGCTCAAAGTTTCGCCCCGATTTATCAACCAAGATAACGGAATTAGACAGGGATGGTCTTTTGGTACATTGCCGAATGACGTTCACCAACATTGGAAGAAACCTTTATATGCAGCGTGTTATACACTTTGTATGCACATCGTTAACAGAGTATCAGACCGAATACACACCTTTGTAACCCTCAAAATTAAAAAACCCTTATAAAAAATAATATGGAAAATCAAATCACCAACACAGAAAATGCAGCCGTTTCGGTTGCCAACGAAATCACCAATTTTGCGGAATTGGTTGCAAAGTCAACGGCATTGGACAAACTAGACCAAGTGCTTACGCTAACTGCTCAGTACATTGAACTTGAAAAGCCGTCAGAATCATTCAGAGGTATCTACATCGGAACACAAACGATGCACATTACCGACAAGGTAACGGGTGAAGAAAAGTCAATGGATGCAGTCCGTTTCTTAATCAACAAAGGCGTGTTTATTAACGCAGGTGTAGTGTTGGTTAATGAAATCAAAAGAGCAGGTATCAACGTTGGAACACCTGTTGAAATTACTTACCTTCGCAAAGAGGGTAATACAAAAATCTATCAAGTTACATTGTTAGGTTAAGTAGGCAAAAATTGGGGTGGTGGTAAAACGCCGCCCCTTTCTTTTAGAAGGTTATGGCAAAGCGGAAAAATAATAAGTTAAAAATCAAACTTGCCAGAAGTGGGGTAATTTATTATTATCTAAAGGGCAAACGACTCAAGTCGGCAGAGGGAAAGCAAATACAGGCAGCACAATTTGAGAAACGTTCACAGGCAGCCAAAAAAGGGGCAGCCAATACTTACAAATATCAAGGCAGAGCCATCCCCCGTATTTATGCGGTGTTAATGCAAAAATTGTTTCCCAAAGTTGATTTTTTACAAACCAAAGATTTGTCCAAATGGACAGACCCAAGCACAGGGAAATTGATTTTCCCAAGATATTCAGACATTCAAAAAAACATTGATAACGCAAGTAAGACGGATTCAGATATATTCAAACTGCTTACCGAAATGGGGTATTTCAAAGACAAAGAAGGCAGAACAGCCCTAATTGACATTTGCGAGATTATCCAACAAAAGGAATACGATAAATTTAAGTTCATATTAATAGATGCAGGAGGTGACGAAGTCAGAGGAAGAATTACCGTGTGTACGGCAATTAGAGATTTTGAGGTTGACGTTACTTCTGACATTAAAAATGCACTTGGGATGAATGTAGTAAAAACCTATTTTGACTATTCACCCAATTACGATTTCAGTAAAAAGATTTTCAAACTTGATTTGCAAGACCAAGACCCCAATATAGAAATAGCGGATATTGTACAAACGCAAACAGGTCAATTAATACTACCCAACGGAAAAAACAAATACAAAAACGTACTTATCACTTACTCAGTTTCATAAAAAACTTACAATGGATGGACTTACCCTCAGAAGAACACCCGATGCGATTAAATGGATTCAAGATTCATTAGAAACTTCGGACATTGACTATGTACTCAAACACGGCACTTACACCACCCAGATTGAGCATTCAATGGGTACGATTAAATTGATGCTGAATAACTTTCAAAACAGGGTTTTTTGTGCCTCCCAAATGGTAAAAAAGGACTGCAAAAATTCAGTCAATGGGCAGGAAATTATGAAGTCAACATTTCATAAGAAAAATTATGATTCAAACCCAAAAATTGAGAATATCAAATACGATACTTGTTTTAACATTGATTTGTCAAGTGCTTACGCATATTGCCTTTTTAATTCGGGTTTAATCACTCAAAAGACATTCAATTACTTGCTGAAACTTCCCAAGATGGAACGTTTGACCTCAGTTGGTATGTTGGCTACCTCTCACGTAAAATACTTTTATAGTGGTGGCAAGTGTGTAGATTTCAAACCATACAGAGAGCCAACGGCACAAATTTTCTTTTATCTGATTGATGAAATTAATTATCTGATGCAGGATATTAAATGGATGTTGGGCAA
>JBBALS010000338.1:0-2741 GCA_040402915.1 Flavobacteriales bacterium | reverse complement strand
ATACGAAGGCGCCAGTTTGAAAGATGTGAAGAGATTGAGTGATGAACTTAAAGTATTGGTTGCTGAATACAATTCGGCAAGAAGAGAAAATGTGAATCCCATTCGATGACCGAAATAACAAACGAAAAGAAATATACTCCCTGGATTATTGCGGCAGGTGTAGCAATTCCTTTAGTGGTTGGGATTTTAGCTGTTGCTCCTAAAATTGAAGTATTGGGAGCTTTCAATTATTATATTTTTCCCTTTTTGAATGCAATTATCAATGGAACTACGTTCTTTGTTCTTATTGCTGGATTGATTGCCATTAAAAAGAAGAATATTGCTGTTCATCGCATGCTTATGACTTCAGCCATTGCGCTTTCCCTTGCATTCTTGGTTTTCTATGTCTTGTTTCATTTATCAACCGAAACAACCAAACATCCGGGTAGCGGGACAGAACTAAAAGTGTATTATTTTATTTTAGCTTCTCACATTCTGCTTTCAATCGCTATTATTCCCTTGGTGTTAATTACCTTTGTTAAGGCATTGTCGGAGAAGTTCGATAAACACCGAAAAATTGCACGTATTACATTACCTATCTGGCTTTACATAACGCTAACAGGTGTTATTGTTTACTTGATGATTGCTCCATATTACCCTCAATAATTAATTACCAGTCGCATGAAAAATCTACGTTCTATTTTCATCATGATTGCACTTTTCATCTGTGTTATACAAGAACCAGCTGCGGCTCAATGTGCGATGTGTAAAGCAACCGTTGAATCGAATATTGAGAATGGTGGTAAAACAGTTGGTCGTGGGTTGAATTCAGGAATTCTTTATTTAATGTCGGTTCCCTATTTGGTTTTAGGTGGAATTGGTTTCATGGTTTACCGCAATTGGAAAGGTAAGACCGCTTAGTTTGATTTTTCATAAATGATTATAGGAGTAACCCTGATTCACATCCTATAGAAAATAAAAATCCCGGTAGCTAATTTCTCAACTACCGGGATTCCTTTTATTATTAAGTTCAATCAATAAGTTCTACACTGCGACGAATAAAACGAGTAAGCTCCTCGCCTTTCAACATATTCTGAGCTAGTAACGCTAAATCGGTTGCCTGAAGAATAAGGTTTGCCTGCTTATCGGCATCTTCTGTTTGTAGAATGCGACCAATTAATGGGTGATTGATGTTCACAACCAAATTGGCGCTATCGGGCATATCCGCCATAAACGCATTCCCGCCACCAGCAATCGACATATCTTTCATTCGACGCATAAATTCGGGACGTGTAATGAGAACAGGTGAATCGGTTTCACTCATCGACTGCAACTGAACCGACAACATCTTGCCTTCTACTTGCTTCTCGATAAGTGGTTTTAATCGTTCTTGTTCCTCATCATTCAATTTGGAAATTACAGGTTCATCTTTCTCGATGAGCTTATCTACCGTATCAGAATCAACACGCACAAAACGCACTTTCTCCAATTTGCTTTCAAGCATGTTAACCAAATGCGAATCGAGTGGACTATCCATCAAAAGCACATCATAACCACGTTGGGTAGCTGAATCGATAAACGTATGTTGTTCCGCTTGGTTGGCAGCATATAATAAAATCAATGTTTCATTTTTATCTGTCTGCACCGGACGAACATGTTCAAGGTATTCTTCGTGGGTGAAAAATTTACCATCTTTGTTTTTCAACAAGTTAAACTTCATTCCTCGTTCTGCAAACTTATCATCGCTCAACATTCCGTATTGAATAAACATGCGAATGTCATCCCATTTCGATTCAAAATCTTCGCGGTTATTCTTGAAAAGCTCTTCCAATTTATCGGCAACTTTCTTGGTAATGTGGCTGCTGATCTTCTTTACATTTCCATCGCTTTGCAAATAAGAACGAGAAACATTCAATGGAATATCGGGCGAATCGAGAACTCCGTGAAGCAGTGTTAAGAAATCGGGAACAATACCTTCAACAGAATCGGTTACGAAAACTTGATTGCAGTATAATTGGATTTTATTTTTCTGAACCTCGAAATTCTTCTTTAAACGAGGAAAATAGAGAACACCTGTTAAGTTAAACGGATAATCAACATTCAAATGAATATGAAACAATGGATCTTCCGAGTATGGATATAATTCTTTGTAAAACGATTTGTAATCCTCATCTGTTAAATCAACTGGTTTAAGCGTCCAAGCAGGTTGAACATTATTGATTTGCCCCTCGTTGAAACGAATTGGAACAGGTAAAAATTTGCAATACTTATCTAACAAGGTCTGGATACGGGCCGTTTCTAAAAACTCCATTGAATCTTCGGCAATATGAAGAATGATATCCGTTCCGCGTTCGGTACGATCGGTAGTTGTTAGCGTAAAATCAGGACTTCCATCACATTCCCAACGAACAGCTTCGGAGTCATCCTTGAATGATTTCGAAACGATTTCGACATTCGAAGCCACCATGAAAGAAGAGTAAAATCCAAGTCCAAAATGCCCGATAATGGCGTTGGTTTCTGGTTTATCCTTGTATTTAGCAACGAATTCTTCGGCACCAGAAAATGCGATTTGATTGATGTATTTATCAATTTCTTCGGCGGTCATCCCGATACCACGATCGGAAATGGTTAAGGTTTTCTTTTCTGTATCAATACGAACTTCAATATCTAAATTGCCAAGTTCGCCTTTAACTTCCCCAGCAGACGAAAGTGTGCGAAGTTTGGTGCTTGCATCAACAGCATTCGACACCAATTCGCGAAGG
>JBBALS010000337.1:0-2764 GCA_040402915.1 Flavobacteriales bacterium | reverse complement strand
GGTGGCGAGCAAGATAATAGTTCCGGGCTATTACCGCAGTCACTCCTAGATCTACTTAGGTTATTTGATGCCGAGAACATCGTTTTAGGTAATGGCGATGTGGTTTTAGAACACTCAGATGGCGTATTAACTTTAAATATAATTCGGGATCAATATTTGAATAATGAATTCATGCTTCGCTTAGTTCGCGCAACTCGCAGATCTGGGAAAACCCAAGAAGTTACTATGGAATTACCACGTGGCCCAATCGGTGCCGGAACTCACGATTTACTCGTTCGAGTTTCTATCCTCGGTGATGATGGCCTGATTGTTATCTTAATATTTGATGATAGCGAAATGCGAAGACTAGATGCGATTCGTAGAGATTTTGTGGCAAATATTTCACACGAGTTGAAAACTCCAATCGGTGCGCTTTCGATTCTAAGTGAAGCAGTTCTTGGTGCAAGCGATGATCCTGAAGCGATTACTAGATTCGCCAATCGGATGCAGTCCGAAGCGTCAAGACTTTCGGATTTAGTTCAAGAGATTATTAACTTATCCCGACTTCAGGATGATGACCCTCTTAAACGTGCTCAACCATTTTCTATTAGCGAAACAATTAAAGAGGCAATCGATCAATCAAGGTTGAATGCTGAAGCCAGAAGAGTTGAAATTATTTATAACAATGATAAGTCTGCAATAGTAAATGGCGATCGCGATCAAATTACAATGGCAATTCATAACCTTATTGAGAATGCAATAAATTACAGTCCAGATGCAACAAGAGTTGCGATTGCGGTAACTGAAGCTGATGGAATTTGCGAAATTTCGGTTTCGGATCAAGGAATTGGAATTCCAGAGAAAGACTTAGAACGAATTTTTGAGCGGTTCTATCGAGTAGATGCTGCGCGTTCTCGAATTACCGGTGGCACTGGACTTGGGCTATCAATAGTTAAACATGTTGTCACTAATCATGGTGGCGATATTTCCGTATGGAGCGTTGAAGGTGCCGGAAGCACTTTCACGATTCGACTACCGCTTGCAAATGACCTGAACAATCTCTCAAATCCTGCCGTGGAGGCAATTAAATGACAAAGATCCTTGTAGTTGAAGATGAAGCTTCATTCTCGGACGCACTTGCATACTTGCTTGGCAAAGAGGGCTTCGAGGTTATTGTCGCCGACACCGGACCAGCTGCAATCGAACAATTCGATCGTCATGGTGCGGATTTAGTTCTTTTGGATCTAATGCTTCCAGGATTATCCGGAACTGAAGTTTGCCGCCAACTTCGTACTCGTTCTAATGTTTCAATAATTATGTTGACTGCGAAAGATGCAGAGGTAGATAAAGTCGTAGGCCTTGAACTTGGCGCAGATGATTATGTAACAAAGCCATATTCTTCTCGTGAATTAATTGCTCGAGTGCGCGCAGTTCTTCGCCGCCAAGGTGATGAAGATTTAGTTAAAGATGGAATTCTTGAGGCTGGCCCAGTTCGCATGGATGTAGAAAGACATAAAGTCAGTATTAACGGCAGCGATGTGGCATTCCCACTTAAAGAATTTGAATTACTTGAATTCTTAGTTCGCAACTCCGGCCGCGTGCTTACGCGTTCCCAGTTAATCGACCGGGTTTGGGGCAGTGATTATTTTGGAGATACAAAAACTTTAGATGTTCACGTAAAACGACTTCGCGCAAAAATTGAAGCTGATCCAGCCAATCCAGTATTTATTCAGACAGTGCGCGGACTTGGATATAAGTTCGAAAACTAAAGAATTAAAAACTAGTTTCCAACGTTTGCAAATTCTTCAGCCTTAGCCCGAACAAGTGCTGACATTTTCATCGGCGCTGAAGTTGCAAAAGTAACTTCTATTTCAACGCGATCACTTGGCTTGGCATTTAATCCAGGAAATTTCGCTGATGAGTTTTTCGAATCGCCTTCAAAAATCGCTGGTCCAGAATATTGATCAAGGGTTGAAACCGAAATTTCACCAACGATTCCATTTGCAGTTATTGCAGTTATCACATCGCTGGTTTCAGAAGTATTCACAAAAGTTCCAACTAGAACTGATGAATCATCTTCCTGTGCTACTAGTAGAACATTCAAAGCTTTAATCGAACCTGAAGTTGCTTCAACACCATCGGTCACTTGTCTCACATTGCGAGTTTGAGCATCTGGGCCTGAGGCGCTACAACCTGCTAAACCAACTACTAATAGGGCTCCAAAGAGGGCGGATATGGCTGATTTCAGGTTTTTCTTAAGCATGAGTGAATGGTATCCTTGGCCTCTATCGAAAGGCCAAATTAATGACTTTTAAGGTCGGCGAAACCGTTGTTTACCCCCATCACGGGGCGGCTCTCATTGAAGCGATTGAGACCCGGACCATAAAAGGCGAAGAGAAAATTTATTTGGTTTTAAAGGTTGCACAAGGCGACCTAACAGTTCGAGTCCCAGCAGAAAACGTTGATTTAGTTGGCGTTCGCGATGTGGTTGATTCGGCTGGTCTTGATCGAGTATTTAATGTTCTGCGTCAGCCATATACCGAAGAGCCAACAAACTGGTCCCGTCGATACAAGGCAAACGTTGAGAAGTTGGCATCAGGCGATGTAATCAAGGTTGCAGAAGTTGTTCGCGATCTTTACCGCCGCGATCTAGACCGTGGCCTATCTGCTGGCGAGAAGCGAATGCTCTCAAAGGCTAAGCAAATTTTGGTATCTGAGCTCGCACTTGCTGAGCGCACAGATGAAGAGAAGGCCGGCGTGATGCTAGATGAGGTCCTTGCTTCCT
>JBBALS010000336.1:0-2765 GCA_040402915.1 Flavobacteriales bacterium | reverse complement strand
GATAGGTATCAAATTCAGGATTCGGAGTAGTGAGTAAGTTATCTCCCGCAAAAATTGAATTTGCCCCTGCTAAGAAACACATTGCTTGTCCTTCTAATGACATCTGCTGACGACCAGCAGAAAGACGAACTGCAGTTGTTGGCATGAGAATACGTGTTGTTGCGATCATGCGAATCATATCCCAAATTGGAACTGGCGGTTGATCTTCCATGGGCGTTCCTTCAACAGCAACAAGCGCATTGATAGGAACTGATTCAGGATGAATTGGGAGATTCACTAAGGTGTGTAACATGCCGCAACGATCTTCTTCGGATTCACCCATTCCGATAATTCCACCTGAACAAACGGTAATATTTGCTTTACGAACATTCTTAATGGTATTCAAACGATCCTCGAAATTTCGGGTTGAAATAATGTTACCGTAATTTTCTTCGGATGTATCGATATTATGATTGTATGCATACAAACCAGCATCAGCAAGACGTTGAGCTTGATGTTCGTTGATCATTCCTAATGTGCAACACACTTCCAAATCCATTTCATTCACCGCTTGAACCATTTCAATTACTTTATCGAAATCGCGGTTGTCGCGCACTTCCCTCCAAGCAGCACCCATGCAAACACGCGATGCTCCACCCTCTTTTGCACGATTGGCATATTCGGTAACCTGCTCAACACTCATTAATTTATGCGCATTTACTCCAGTAGAATAACGTGCAGCCTGTGGACAATAACCACAATCTTCGGAGCAACCACCTGTTTTAATTGAAATCAGTGAACTTACTTGAACCTCCGATCCAATGTGGTGTTGACGATGAACATTTGCTGCTTCAACAACAAGTTCTAATAAGGGTTTACGGTATATTTCCAGGATTGAATCCTTGCTAACAAGAGGACGATTTGTATTCATGTATTAATGATTGTGTTCAAACAAATGTAAAAGAATGCGATTAAATCAGAAATGCAAATGTACCAAAGAGCGCTTTGTTAATTACGTTATTTTTGCAGCTTATGGAAATTCATATCATTACCGTTTTACCCGAATTGCTCGAAAGCCCTTTTGCGCATTCCATATTAAAGCGTGCACAGCAAAAAGAAATCGTTCAAGTTCATGTACATAATTTACGTGAATATTCGCTCGACAAGCACAAAAGCGTTGATGATTACGCATTTGGAGGCGGCGCTGGCATGGTGATGATGATTGAGCCCATTGTTCGATGCATCGAACACTTGCAGACACAAGGCGATTTTGACGAAATCTTATACATGACACCAGATGGCGAGCGATTCAACCAACAAATTGCCAATCAGATGTCGACTTTGAAACGGATTGCAATTATTTGTGGGCATTACAAAGGAATTGACGAACGCGTTCGTGAACATTTTGTAACGCGGGAGATATCGATTGGAGATTATGTATTGTCAGGAGGAGAATTAGCAGCGGCGGTTGTATCGGATGCAATAATTCGATTGATTCCCGGTGTGCTGAACGATGAAACGTCGGCTCTGACAGATTCTTTTCAAGATAATTTATTGGCACCACCCGTTTATACAAGACCAGCTGAATACAGGGGATGGAAAGTTCCACCTATATTATTGAGTGGAAATACCCCTGCAGTTGACCAGTGGAGATTTGAGCAATCGCTTGAAAGAACGCAGCAAAGACGGCCAGATTTACTTGATGAATAATTTTTTTTCAAATAATTGCACAGACAAAAGATTTTTTCCCTAATATTGCACTCCTTTTTAGAAACCCCATAGGTTTATCACAATGGACTTCCTATCACAAATTGCCAGTCAGCTCATCGAAAAACGCGAGCTTCCTTCTTTCAAAGCAGGAGATACTATCACCGTACATTATAAAATTAAAGAAGGTGAAAAAGAACGTATTCAACAGTACCAAGGTGTTGTAATTCAACGCAAAGGAGCTGGTGTTACTAGTACTTTTACCGTTCGGAAAATTTCTAACAGCTTAGGTGTTGAGCGTATCTTTCCTGATAATTCTCCTTTCATCGACAAAATTGATGTTAACAAACGTGGTGTTGTTCGTCGCGCTCGTATTTTCTACATCCGCGAATTGAAAGGTAAAAAAGCACGTATCAAAGAAAAAATGGTTTAATCCATTATTTTCTTTCTATCATATTAAAACCCTGTTGTTCATTCAACGGGGTTTTTCTTTTTCCCTTTATGGACAGGAAATTGATTTTAGGAAGAACAGCTCTCTTCCTATTTTGTAGATTCAATGTGGATTTTTAATTCGGGAAGAGTTAATCAATAAAATAAAAAATCCCGATTCTTTTAGTAACCGGGATTGAATTTCATTCGATTAAAATTCAGAATCAATTTAATAAATAAGTCAATTGATTTTTTCTGACCAGCTCCAGAAAATGGTGTTTTTATCATTGGAACGATCCTTCTCAAAGAAATTATTTCCTAATTCCTGACTCAGCTGATAAAGCGCTGGCTGCAAAAAGCGATCACTTTTACGCACTTCTCGTTGAATTTCCTTACGTAACATCAAGGGAACTATATCCATCAAATCAATTGCTTCGGTTTTAACGCTTGTCATTTTTCCCACTTTGCGGCCCATCGCTTTTGCCAAGGATTCTGCTTCTATATTACTATTTTCAATTGCCTGACGATACGCTCGCTCTTTCAAAACAGTATGATCTTTCATTTTTATATCGATCATTTCCAAACTCAATGGCCGGCCATACATCTTGCTCAAAGAATCAATCATTCCGTATTTCTTGGCAGTAAAAGAT
>JBBALS010000335.1:0-2769 GCA_040402915.1 Flavobacteriales bacterium | reverse complement strand
AAGCCCCAATACTGATGCTACCAATGAAAGCGGCTTTTCAGGTCTCCCGGGAGGCGGCCGCGACGGCAGTGGTGATTTCTACTATGTTGGCGACTTCGGTTACTGGTGGAGTTCTTCGGAGTACGGTACTACCAGCGCCTGGGACCGCGGCCTGGGCTTTAACGGTGGCAATGCCTACCAGAACGACGACGGTAAGCGGTACGGTTTGTCTGTTCGCTGCCTCAGGGATTAATTTATTTGATTATTTGATAATTTGATAAGTCCCCGCGCAGCGGGCGATTTTATTTTGAGAAATAGGAATAGTCTATTTTTGCAAGTTAATGGAAAAAGTTTGAAAGTTGAAAGGAGAAAGTTTAATGAGCAAACTCCAGCATTCTCATAAATTCAACTTTTTACTTTTACCTAAAATAACTTTCTCCTCAATAAGCCAACAAACTCTCCATTGCGGCTTTTACCTTGTTGATGTTGGGAATCATGGTGAATTCCAAGACGCTGTTTAAGGGAATGGCAGGAAGATTTTCGGAGCCAATAACACGCACTGGACCGTCGAGCGATTCGAAGCAAGAATCTTGAATTAATCCGGCTAGACTTCGTGCAAAAGAATTGTTAACGGGTTCTTCGGTCACCACTAAACATTTTTTTGTCTTGCGAACGGATTCAAAAATGGCCGCTTCATCGAGAGGATACAAGGTGCGTAAATCGATAATCTCCACCTTGTCTTTCATTTCTTTGGAAGCATTCAAAGCCCAATGAACACCCATTCCATAAGTAATAACGCTCAGGGTTTCATGGTTTTTTTGTTCAGCAATTTCTTGTACGATGGCTGCTTTTCCGAGTGGAAGGATATAATCTTCAGATGGCTCAAACGTACGGGCTTCATCGGTTCCTTTCACTTTGGACCAATACAAACCTTTGTGTTCGAGGATCACTACTGGATTGGGATCGTAGTAAGCCGCTTTCATCAAGCCTTTTAAATCGGCGCCATTGCTTGGATACACAATTTTTATCCCTCGGATATTCGTTAAAACACTTTCAACTGAGGAAGAATGATAAGGTCCGCCACTTCCATAAGCACCAATAGGAACACGCAATATCATGCTCACAGGCCATTTCCCATTGGTTAAATAACACGAGCGTGCAACTTCGGTAAACAGCTGATTCAAACCTGGCCAGATATAATCGGCAAACTGCACTTCCACAATGGGTTTTAAACCAACAGCCGACATGCCCACGGTACTTCCAACTATAAATGCTTCTTGAATAGGTGTGTTGAATACACGTGTATCTCCAAACTTCTGCGCCAAGGTGGCTGCTTCACGAAATACTCCACCAAGTCGAGCACCTACGTCTTGTCCATATAGCATGCATTCTGGATGTTTGCGCATGAGTTCTTCAACGGCATAAAGCGCACAGTCTACCATCAACACTTTGTCGCTCCGTTGTGGATTTCGTTCGCCCGTTTCTTCTGTTATAGGAGAAACGGCGAAGTCATGTGTAAATAAATCTTCTGAACGAGGATCTTCGGCAAGTAATGCACAATCGTAATCTGCTTTTACTAAATCTTTGGCCGTTTGTTCAATGGAATCTATGCTTTGTTGTGAGATGCCCGCGTCAAGTAGTTGTTGAATCAAAACGGGATACGGGTCACGCGATTTCGCTTCCTCCAAATCATCACGGTACCATTCCATGCGCACACCCGAAGTATGGTGGTTCAACAAAGGAACTTTTGCATGTACCAAAAAAGGACGGCGTTCGCTGCGAATGGTATCTATAACCTCGTGAAGAGCATCGTAACATTCGCTGAAATTTGCACCATCGATGCTGATCGCTTCAATTCCTTTAAATCCTTTTATATAATCGAATGCATTTTGCGCACGTGTTTCCTTTGCATCGGCAGAAATATCCCAGCCATTGTCTTGAATGAGATAGAGGATTGGTAATTGCTTGAGCGCTGCCATTTGAAACGCTTCCGACACTTCGCCTTCGGTAACCGATGCATCGCCCAAAGAGCAGACAACAAAGCCATTCTGTGAGATGGAAGAATCAATTAAGCCCGCATTTTCTTTGTACCAAAATCCCATGGCTGTTCCTGTTGCCGGAATGGCTTGCATGCCCGTAGCAGAACTTTGATGTGGAATTTTAGGTTTGTCGGCATCGCGTAAACTCGGGTGACAGTAATAAGTTCGTCCTCCAGAAAACGGATCGTCTCGCTTGGCCATTAACTGCAACATCAACTGATAGGGCTGCATGCCAATTCCCAAAAGCATTGCATCATCGCGGTAATATGGAAATGCATAATCTTGAGGCAATAGTTGCATGGCTAAAGCAATTTGAATTGCTTCGTGTCCGCGCGATGTAGCGTGCACATACTTCGATACTACTTTAAAGTTTGCTTCATACAACTCGGTCAAGGCCTTGGCTGTGGCCATATGACGAAATGCATTGTGTAATATTTCGGTGCTTGTATGTTTCACGATTTACAACTCGTATTTACTCTGAATTTGATGTTTTCATTCGATCAAAATAAAGGGCAAAGTTAAAAAAGATATTGTCTGTTTGCGGTGTTGATAATATTGAAGTCCCGATAGCTATCGGGAGATGTGCTGATATTTTTGATTTGCTGATGGGCCCCGATATTTATCGGTTTAATATGGAGATAGGATTCTGAATTTGAGAAACATACATTCTACATCTCAAAACCTGGGTATAAATCCCAAAGGTTGAGGTTAATTTATCAGCCTTTAGACTTGCACTAGTTTTTTAGTTGAT
>JBBALS010000334.1:0-2771 GCA_040402915.1 Flavobacteriales bacterium | reverse complement strand
ACGAAATTATTGAGATTCACGATTTAGTTTCTGGAACGTATAATCTACTAATTAAAACAGATGGGAATATTGTTTCAAGGAAACTCATTCAAGTAATTCATTAAAAATTCTAAACGCTTCTAAAACAAACTCGTAATTCCGAAATGCAATTTGCTGAACGAAATTTCATGGGATTGTCGAATTGTTTTCCTAGTGCGTAGGAGATGGAGAATATTCCGGCCTTGGTTTCAAAACTCATCCCTGCTCCGAAGCCAAAAGGACGATCTACAATATTGCGATTAACTGCTTTGTTCTCGTAATAAGCAGCATTGAAAAATGCGAACAAGAAGGAATTCTCTTCAAGTAAGTAACGGTATTCCAGATTCACAATTGAAAATGTGGAGGCGAAGATCGATTCCTCGTTGAAGCCGCGTAAGGTGTTATTTCCACCAATACGAAAGAGTTCGTTTTCGAACACATTGGCTCCATTAATTGTGCTCGCAAGAATTCCCAAATTCATGGTCGAACGATTTCGAATAGGGAAAAAGAAATCAGCATCTATGTGTCCGTTGTATTGAATTGAACGCAAAGTGAGTTTGTCGTAAAGTGCTTCATTCAATGCAGGATTTTTCTCGATGTTACGCGTTCCCGTTCCGAATCGCGCTAAAAGCCGGATTCCTTTTCGGGGATTTAATCGGTAATCGAGTCGTGTAAAACTTAGTTCCAATCCATACAAGCTCGAACGTATGTCGGCATAATCGGGCAGTTCAATTATATTAACTAATGCCTTAGTTGATAAAAGCGAGGAGGTTTTATTTTCATAAAATACTTTCAGGTAATCGGTTCCACGCATAAGATATTGGACACCCAAATTTTGCTGTAAATTGAGAAAACTGGTGTCACGTTTATACAATCCAAACGCCGCCTCAACTCCAATGCGTGTGTCGAACAAAAATGGCCAACCAAGCTTGATATTTAAACTTTGAGTTGCTTGTTGCAAGCGGCGCCATTCAGCATCGATTAGCTCTCCCCTACCCAAACTATTCTTCAGTTTCAAATTGGCTTCACCGGTTAAAAGTAATTTCCCAGTACCATCGGTATTCGGAAGAAATCCAACAATGCCATTGAAACTGCTTGCCTTTTTATCGTTGAGATACAATCTTATTAATGTGGAATTCTCCAATAGAAAAACATCTGCAGGTCGCGTTTCTGTGAGAAAAGGCAATTCCTTCATGCGCAAAGAAATTTGCCGTATTACCGATTCATTGTAAATATCGCCAGGACGAATTCCAATGTAATTGTAAAGATATCGTGGAGTTATTCGGGCAGTTCCTCGCACATTCACACTATCGATATGAAATAAATCACCGGGTGTGATGCGTAAACCCGCTTCAATGATTGGACTGCTAGTGTTTAAACTATCCAATTTCAAACTAGCAAAAGGATATCCGTTGTTTTCGTAATGCGTAATTATTTTGCGCATCATTCGCTTGGTTTGCGAAAATCGAAAAGACCGATTTTGATACATGCGTTCTCGAAAACCGCTACTGCTCAATGCTTGTTCATCGATATTGATTGAATACAACTTCGACCAAGAATATGCTTCCCCCAAATGCACAATTGCGAATAGCGTATCGTTTTTTTTAAATTGACTGTCAACGCTTGCCGTTAAAAATCCATCTTCCTGCAGAGTGTTTAAAAAGTCTGAAAGTGATTTTGTTCGAAGTGCTTCCGAAGTATAATTGGCCTTGGGTAAAGATCGAGGGAATTTCGCACCCGTATTCTCCTTTATCTTCAAATGCCATGGCTGTGCATGCAAGTGCATTGTCAATAAACAGAAAAATAGTATTCGGAATGCCATGTTAAGGTAAACTCCAGTCGATGGGCGTTAGACCTTGATCGAGCAAAATCTTATTCGTATGACTAAAATGTCGACACCCGAAAAAGCCGTTATACGCTGAAAGTGGTGATGGATGAGCTGCTTTTAAGACAAAATGTTTGGTGTTATCGATGAGCTTCTCTTTGAGCTGAGCGGGTCTTCCCCAAAGCAGAAATACCAATCCTTTACGTTTTTCAGAAAGCAAACGAATAGTCTGATCGGTGAATGTTTCCCAGCCTTTGCCTTGATGGGAAGCGGGAGATGATGAACGAACGGTAAGTGTTGTATTAAGCAACAAAACTCCTTGATTTGCCCAACGTGTTAAATCGCCTTCACGCCCAACTTCAACAGCAAGATCCGATTTAATTTCTTTGAAAATATTACCCAAAGACGGTGGTGATTTTACACCAGGCGAAACCGAAAAACAAAGTCCGTTTGCTTGCCCTGGTCCGTGATATGGATCTTGTCCAACGATAACCACTTTTACTTGATTGAATGGTGTATGATTGAATGCCGAAAAAATCTGACTACCCGGAGGATAGATGGTTTGTTCGGCTTGTTCTTTCAGCAAGAATTCCTTGAGTGCGGCGAAATAAGGTTGTTGAAATTCATCGCCCAAGGCAATTTTCCAACTCTCTTCAATACGTGGTTCAACACGGGTACTTGACATAATCTGGAATTTATACAAACATACGGATTCGGGAAATGAATACGCATGAACAAAACACAAAGCGTATTTCAGAATTCATCTTTCGAAGCCCTGTTAGAATGATCAGTTCAATAAATATTTCAAATTTCAAAAAAGAAAGATGGGTTAAGAAAGTATAATTGCTTATTTTTACGGCGAATTATATCAAAATGATCCGATACTTAACATTCATCTTAGTTGCTTTATTCATTGGAGCATCTTTAG
>JBBALS010000333.1:0-2775 GCA_040402915.1 Flavobacteriales bacterium | reverse complement strand
TGGACGGCTATTTCAGGAGCAACTTCGTCAACTTCTAGCTTTGTGCCCCCAAGTTCCGGCACTTACACCTTGGCTTGTTTGGTGACACCCGAAGGCATTACTGGACTTCCTGCACAGTGGGCTAATGGATGTAAAACAGTTGTTGTAAATAATTTTACTGCACAATCTATTATTGGCAATCCGAATATCACGCCATTTAATCCATATACCTATTTGGTAAGTCAAGTTTCGGGGCATTCGTATTCGTGGACAGCATACGGCGGGGCAGTTAGCTCGGGACAGAACACCAATCAGGTAAGTATTATTTGGGCAGCAACAGGTCCGTATCAAGTCATGCTTGTAGAAAATAACGGCGCTTGTTCGGATACGAGTTACCTCGATGTTGTTGGCTCAAGTTGTGCCCTTACGGTGAATGTGATTTCCATCGACCCAACCACATTTTGCGCAAACGGTCAAGCTCGCTTAATTGCCAATTCATCATCGGGTGTGAGTTACCAATGGAAACTCGATGGCAACGTTTTGCCGGGCCAAACCAACGATACACTGTTTGCAACAGCTTCGGGAAGTTATCAGGTTGTAGCGGTTTTGGATGCGACTTGCAGCGCTATATCTCAACCCATTTCTTTAACGGAATTGCCAAGTTTAACGGCTCCTGTAATAACGTTAAGCGGCTCACCAAGTTCATGTAATAGTGTTGCACCAACACTAACTGCCAATGGCAATTACTCCACATTTTTATGGAACACTGGCGAAATTTCACAAAGTATAACACCTACTGCTTCCGGAAATTATAGCGTAAGTGTGAGCGATTTAATTGGTTGCACCGCTCAATCAATTCCTCAAATTGTGAATTTGGCATTATTGCCGCCAGTAGACATCTGTGTGGTTTCGGTTGATAGTCTCACAGGTCGCAACATTGTAGTTTGGGAAAAACCATTCACCACACTCATCGACAGTTTTGTTGTTTTTCGCGAAAGTGTTGTGGCCAATGTTTACGAACCCATTGGAACACAAGCATACGTAGACTTCAGTACGTTTATCGATGTACAATCGAATCCATTTGCACAGGCAAGTCGTTACAAATTAGGACTCGTTGATACTTGCGGAACACTTTCCTCAACATCCGACATGCACAAAACCATGCACCTAACACTAAACCTCGGAGTGGGTGGAACGGTAAACCTGATTTGGTCAGGCTATGAAGGAATCAATTTTGGATCTTACAAAATTTACCGCGGAACAGCTCCCGATAATATGTCCTTGCTCATTACAATCCAAAGCTCTTTAAATAGCTATACCGATTTAATACCACCTTCGGGCACCGTGTATTATCAGCTAGAGATTGTAATACCTGGATGCAATCCAACCGCATTTGGGTTTTTGAGTTCGCGCTCAAACATCGCCAATACGGGTTCAATTGGATTCGACCATGTGAATTTGGACGATGTAGTTATTTTCCCAAATCCAACAGATGTAGGTTTTACCATTCAGTCGCGCCAAGTGAAAGCAGGAACTCTTGTTCAATTGTATGATCAAATGGGTAGAATGGTATTAAGCGATTCGATTTCGGGAGAGTCAACGTATATGAATACCTCCACATTGGCATCGGGAATTTACCTGTTGCGCATGCCTGCATATCCTGGTTTTACTAAAAAAATTAGTGTCCAATAGTATTTAAAATCTGAATCGCGAAAGGCCTCACAAGGGCCTTTTTCGTTTAATGGAAAACATAAAAATTTCTTAACCAGCCCAATAACTCACTCATGCTTCTTTAACGTTAAAACATTGCCCAATTCAGGTTTGCTTATGTAAATATCAAATTGGTGTTTTCCCGTTGTAATGAACTTCGCCTTTGTGCCACATTTCGTTAAACTACGGACAGGAATTTTATTTTGGATGATACCTGAAATTTTGAGTAATGGCCATCCGCTTGAGGAATAAAATCCTTTGCATTTTAGAACTTTAAGGGATGAATCTTTTTTGATTTTTCCGCAATACACCTTGTTTAGAGTAACCGAATCAAGATCGAGACCGGTTTTATTAAACAGTTCAATCGTTAGCTTTTGTGCGATTCCATTTTGGCAGAAAATTGCACATAGTAGAAATAAAACAACTTTTGTTTTCATTTAAAGATGTCTAATGTTAATCGTTGATTAAGAGTTTCCCCAAACTGATTTTTTTTGACAACATTTAAGCCAAGATATCACAACAAATTTATTCAGGAATAGCGATTTGCTTTTTCTGAAAACAGAGTTCCCCCAGCTTTTATTCAACTCCAAAATATCTTAGTATTGTCAATATGAAATCTCAGTCATTACAAACCATTACCGATATGATGGGGCGCACATTTTCGGTCAGCGAGAATCCTCAAAGAATTATTTCTGTGGTTCCCTCGCAAACCGAATTGCTTTATGATTTAGGGCTTGATGAAGAAGTGCTTGGAATAACGAAATTCTGCATTCATCCCGATGATTGGTTCGAAACAAAAACCCGAGTAGGAGGAACCAAGAAGTTGAACATGGATGCGATTCTAAACCTCAAACCCGATTTAGTCATCGCAAACAAAGAAGAAAATACACAGTCCGATTTGGAAGAACTAGCCAAGCATGTTCCTGTGTGGATTTCGGATATACGCAATCTCGACGATGCCTTGAATATGATTTCACAATTGGGCGAAATTTTAGATCGGGAAGAAGAAGCCGCCCAAATTATTTCCAAAATCACACAGAATTTCGGAATGTTAGAGCCAATCCAAAATCCGAAAAAAGCAGTGTA
>JBBALS010000332.1:0-2784 GCA_040402915.1 Flavobacteriales bacterium | reverse complement strand
CACAATGCTCATCGGCTAGGCAATTGGTTTGTTTCCCTGTTAAAACGAATTCAAATCCATTAAATTCTAACCCGAATTTCCCAATAGTTTCGGACTGAAATTCCATTTCGATATCTAGGTCTTCATTTTTGAAAAGATATTCTGATGACGAAATGATGCGAAGTAGTTTTTGAGGTTCAAGTCGGTGTTCCATATCGTCGGCTAACCAAACCTGAAAATTGATGTGTTTTTCGGTTCGTTCTTTTCCACCACAATCGAGGAAGTTTTTGGTAATTAAGCCACATTCGGTTATGTGAAAATGGCTGGGAATTGATATTCCATGAATGTCTTTAATGTTCATGGAAGATAATTCGTTTAAATGCTCTTTGAATTCGGAAATTTTCATGACTTTATTTAGCAACATTGATTTCTTTGATTTGATATCGTTGTTGTGATGTTTATTAAAAATGAAATGAACTCAGCAATCGTATTTTCGTTGACGCAATAACAGATGGAATTTCCTTCGATGTTTCCTTTTATAATTCCAGCAGATTTTAATTCTTTCAAATGTTGCGAAACGGTTGCTTGGGCCAATGGGAGTTCAGAAACAATATCACCACAAACACATTCTTTTTGCTGAAGTAAATATTCAATAATAGCTATACGTGCAGGATGACCTAATGCTTTGGCAATGTTTGCAAGCGAATTTTGTTGTTCATTAAAATGTGTTGTTTTACTTATTCCCATAACCGAAAGTCTATCGCAATATTACGATAAAGAAGATTTGAAAATACGTTTTTAGAAGAATTTAATTTGTGAATTAAATACATGCATCATCAGAAAATGAATAATTGATGGAACCAATAATTTGTTTGAATTCAAAAGTGGAACAGCGCCACCCAAAAAATCTTCAATTAATTTCAAAAAACATTTGGAAGTTTAAAACAAATAGTCCAGGACAAGTCCAAAACTCCCCTGCCCGGTGTAAACGTAGCAAATGCTGTCGAGATAGCCGTTTCATAAACATTTATATACGTTTAAAAACGGGTGCATGTCTATACAATCTGATTTTCAAATAGAAAAATTATTCAATTCTAATTCGCCCTTAACAACTTTACAATTAAGCATCCAAGGACCTCTATCCCCCAGCCCCTTTCTGCACCAGGAGAAAGGGTAGAAGATTCTGCTGATTAATCATTACTGGTTTTACTTGAAATTTATCTCCCCTCGCCCTGCCACATAGTGGTCCCTTTGCCATAGGCACCACTATGCGGCGGGATGGAGAGGGGCTGGGGGTGAGGTCAACTTGACTTATCTGGAAAAATTATCCCGAGGTTCGCTTTATAGCTCTATCGGTTTTAATCATTAATAAAGCTTCGGGAAATTCCTAATCAATATCTAAATGTATCCAACTTCCCAACTTTCCCCTTCATAATTTAAAACTTTCAACTTTCCCTTTTTACTTTAAAACTTTCTATATCTCACTTTCTACTTTAAAAATTTCCCCTCAGAACATACTATTATAGATAACTTCCCGAGGTTCGCTTTATAACTCTCTCGGGATTAATCATTTCTAAGCTTCGGAAAATTTCTCAGCAAGAACTGATTAAATTCCAATTCAAACTTTCTACTTTAAAACTTTACCCTTTCAACTAACTATCTTTCCCCTATTTTTGACAATTCTCAAAACTCAATCATGATCAAATACGCCTATTTATTTCTAAGTGGTCTGTTCATCCTTCCCGCCTTAGCACAAAAGAAAAATGCCGCTAAGCCGGAGGCAAAGCCCGAATGGAATGTTAACGAACCAGGTGGTCCGGCAAAATCTGTTTCTTTCGAACTGACCGAAGGAACGTGGATGAATCTCGATTTGAGTCCTGATGGGAAGACAATCGTTTTCGATTTGTTGGGTGATATTTACAGCATGTCTAGTTCGGGTGGAACAGCATTGTGCTTGAGGTCGGGAAAGGCCTATGAGGTACAGCCACGATTTAGTCCCGATGGAAAAAAGATTTCTTTTACCAGTGATGCCGGCGGTGCCGATAACATTTGGGTGATGAATGCCGATGGAAAAGAACCGAAGCAAATCACCAAAGAAGATTATCGATTATTGAACAATGCCGTTTGGACGCCCGATGGGAATTACCTCATTGCACGCAAGCATTTTACGAGCACGCGGTCGGCGGGTGCTGGAGAGTTGTGGATGTACCATATTTCAGGTGGTAGTGGAATGCAACTCACCAAGAAGAAAAACGATCAGCAGGATGCTGGAGAACCTTTCGTTTCTATGGATAATCGCTATGTATATTTTAGCGAGGATGTTTATCCAGGTGGATATTTTCAATACAACAAAGATCCCAATGCACAGATTTATGTAATTAATCGTTTGGATCGGGAAACAGGGAAAACAGAAACTGTGGTTCGTGGACCGGGTGGTGCGGTGCGTCCAACTCTTTCGCACGATGGAAAACGATTGGCATTTGTGAGACGTGTGAGAGAAAAGACGGTGCTGTTTGTAAGAGATTTAGCAAGTGGATTAGAAAGTCCAATTTATACAGAGCTTAGTAAAGATCAGCAGGAAGCCTGGGCCATTTTTGGTGTGTATTCCAATTTTAGCTGGTCCGAAAACGATCAGTCGATTTATATCTGGGCAAAAGGAAAAATCCGAAAGATTGATGTGAAATCGGGTGGGGCAGAGGAAGTGCCGTTCAAACTAACAAGCAATCATACCATTGCCGATGCGCTCCACATGCAACAAGAAGCAGCACCCGATTCCTTTGATGTAAAAACGATTCGTCAAGCAAT
>JBBALS010000331.1:0-2792 GCA_040402915.1 Flavobacteriales bacterium | reverse complement strand
GTTCCTACTCCATTTGATGTACAGTTTGATCCATTGATAACTGTTACGCCATCAACATCGTATCCATCAGCACCTGTTGTAAATTGAGTGCGGCGACTACGATCGATAATTCGAAGATACTTCAAACTATAGATTGCTCCATTGAAATCAATCCAACCATCTTGTTCTAGTGTAACTCCATCTTCAGTTGTAGTTAAAGCAACCCAATCTGTTCCATTTGTTGAACCATAGAATTCTGCTTTTTCAGGGTAGTTATTCGAACCTGAAGTCTCAGTTACAAATAAATCTGGGCCCGCTTTATCGAAAACAGCATAATCAAAAACCAAGGTAATTTCTCCTCCAAAACCAAGAGAAGTAAACGTTACTGGAGTTCCGTTGTTATTTTGAGGAACACCCGTTGCATTCATTGGGTTTAAACGATTTGATGCGATAGATGCTGGATTAACAGGAATAAAATTTTGGTAAGTTCTAGGAGATCCGGCTGAGAAGGTTGTATTGAAAGGAGCCGTTGAAGATGCTGAACCATTAATACATTGAATACCATCTAAATCGTATCCATTTGCCAATACATCATTTTGAAAAGGAAGGGTAACCAAACTCACATCGTGAATTTTTACATAACGAACCCAATCTAAACCAGTTCCTGCTAAATCGAAAGAACCATCTTGGCAAGTTTGACCAACGAAAACAAAATTACAACCGTCCTGAGAAACAAAAATATCTGCTTTTTCAGGATAGCGAGAACATGGAGATGTACTGAAAGTTGTTTCAACAATACGGAAATCTTCACCCGTTCCATTGGCTAATCTGTTAGATAGCATGACAGTAATTTCTCCACCAAAACCAAGTGAAACATAATTAACAGCTCCAGCTATATCCGAATTTTGAGGTGCACCCAATACATTTTGAGTGTTTGTGAAATCGGCTGGCATTACAGAACCATCTTTGCGTTTTGCTGGTTGGAATGAAACAACACTTTGAATTGAAATATCACAGCCAGTTCCTGGAGTAGGTACATCTGGTTGTGCATTTACCATATTAAATGGCATAGAAAACCCAAGTACTAGAGCACTAAGGAATGAACCGGCTTGCTTTGTATTAATTGGCTTCATAACAAGTTTTTTTACGTGAAAATTAAATGGTGGATTTTGTAAACTCAAATGTAAATATTTTTAAGTTAAGAACTATTACAATTTGAATAAAAACAAAAAGCCCCATTTCAGGGGCTTTCATTATTAATTAGATACAAAATCAATTTTTAATCAGCTTCAAACTTTGTTTTTGACCAGCCGATTCAACCGTTAAAATATACACACCTCTTGGTAAATGATCGGCATTTATCTCTTGTTCACTTAGCGTGTTTTTAGGAATTTGGAGCAATTGCTTATGAACCATCTGACCAACATAGTTGTAAATATTCACGTCAATTTTCTCGTTCATTGTTCCCGTTTCGTAATAGAGTTTAAACGTGTTTTGAAAAGGATTTGGACCAACTGAAATTTCGGCAATCTCATCGGGAATTTCATTGTTGTCATAAAATGCAATCCGGTTTGAAGTAATGCTATTAGTTTTACGTTTCATTGAACTTGGACTAACATTTCCAGAGGGATTGTTAGCTACTTGACAATTTTCATTTAATACTAAAATACCATCTAAATCAAAACCATCAGCCGAATTTGGGAATTGTGCCATAGGAGAACGATCGGAAATACGAACATATTGGATTGCATAAACACCATCACCAATATCAATGGTACCATCTAAACAAACTGTTCCCATTGGATACCATGAAACTCCATTCAAAGATCCTTCGAAATAAGCCGCTTCTGGATACGTTTGGCAATCGGGCGCACCAAATGATGTTTCCACAACCAATAAATCATTGCCTTCTTGGTTAAACACTGCATAGTCGAATTTCAACGTCAGGCTTCCATTAAAACCTAGAGATACAAAGTCAATTGACAAATCATCATTTTGCGGAATACCCAAAGCATTTAGGGGATTAATGCGAGTTGGATGAATAGGTGATCCATTTTTACGAGTTCCTTGATTGTATTGAACTACTTCTTGAGCTGATCCAAACACTAGTCCGTCGTTTATTTCAGGAGCGGATCCATGCAAACATGCAATACCGTCCAAATCAAAACCATCGGCAACTTCATTATTAAATGGATGATTTACTGGACTTACATCTTTTAATTTAATGTATTTCGCCCAAGTCATGGCACCTAAATCGAATTGTGAATCTTGGCAACCTTGTCCTAAATATGTATAATGACAACCATCTTGCGAAGCAAAAACATCCACTTTTTCAGGATAACGATTACAACTTTGATTGTTTAGTGTGGTTTCTGTAATTGCTATATCGTTGCCAGTTCCATTTGCAACAGCCGATGCGAAACGAAGAACGATTTCTCCACCGAATCCTAAGGAAACATAATTCACTGAATTATCACCTTCTGGAATGCCTAAGGCCTTTGTTGCAACGCGATTTGCAGCTGGAATTGAAGATCCATCGTTCCTCTTTGCAGGTGTATATGAAACTATCTCGCTTGCATAACAACCCTGTGTAATGCATGTTTCATTAGTTGAAGGTGTAATAATTTGATTCCAAGTTAACAATTCATCTTGCCAACGAACGCGAAGTGCATTAGTACCTGGCAATGTATTGGTGTAAATAAAATTATCACCTTTATGAATAACCATCAAGCCAGACTGAAAATTGGGAAAAACATCCCATTCAATGGACACATCAAATTTATTTGGATTCATAACCTTCCATCTGAGTGTTG
>JBBALS010000330.1:0-2805 GCA_040402915.1 Flavobacteriales bacterium | reverse complement strand
AATGTAACATATTCAATTAACCCAGTAATAGACACCCTATTTTTGGATGATGGTAGTTCTATAATTGGAAATATTACGGACATTACAGAAGTTAAAACTAATTCAGATCCTTTAGGGAAAATCACACTTTATTATCTTGTTACTTTGAATATAAATTCAGCTGACTCAATTATAGCAATATCAAAATTCTCGATTTCTGAAATAAATTACATTTTATCAAATAGCTATCCTATAAAACATATTAAAGAACACCCTAACAAAACCCCAATAAAAATTCAAAAAATCAAGCTTGTAAACAATCAGTATTTCTATCAAAAAGAAAAAGAAAACTATATTAACAAAGCTGGAAATCAATTAATTTTATCAGGTGCTACATTTATTATTGCCGCAATATTACCTATTTTAATCTCATTTGATTTACCTATTGAATTGATATATGGATCGATTGCATCTGGCGGAATTGGTATGTTTTCATTAATATCAGCTGGAATAAATTTTAAAAAATTCACCCAAATCCCTATCAAACCATTAATTACCATTACATTCAATGAAGACGGTAGTATGAATTGGATGAAGTAGCCACACAAACTTATTTAACAGAATAAATTATCATTTAATTAGCTTACAGACAAGTAATTACTGCATTCCATCATTTAATTACTATAGCTTAATCCTGAGTTATTTGAAAATATATCATTCATAGAATCCTTATTCTGCTTGAATAATCATTATTTTCTGACTTCACAATCAAATTCCTTTTTGATGGTGTATCGTAAGTAAAATAAATTAATTGTCTTTTGTTCTATCCGTATCAGCTTATATTTACACATCGACTAATGAATGTTTGAACAAATTCTATTAACGAAAATCAAAATCGGCAATGAAATACTTCGGCTCTTTACTTCTACTTTGTTCATTACTCCTTTTTAATTCAGCGAAATCTCAGCAATATGTTATCCCCCAAGGATTAAAAGCCGATCAGTACGTTGCTAAAACATTACTTTTCAAACTCAGAGAAACCAATCGTTCCATTGCTCAAAACAATCATATTAGTGCTAATCAATTCAATGATGTGTTGAGTCAGTTAGGAATCACCACATTGAAAAAGAACTTCCCTTCAGCAAAGCAACCGAGTAAGAAATTCAACGAAAGCGGAGAAGCTTTAGCCGATTTGACATTAATCTACGAACTTCATTATACGGCCGAAAAATCCATTTATACTGCCGCTGCATTACTTCAAAAGACTGGGCTTTTCGAATACATTCAACCCCGTTTTATTTCCAAACCGATGGCCGTTCCAAACGATCCTTTGGTTGCTCAACAATATCATCATGCACTTATTAAAACATTTGAAGCTTGGGATGTAGAACAAGGCGACTCGTCTGTTTTTATTGGAATTACAGATGCTGGCATTCAGTTCGAGCATGAAGATTTAGGAAACGTTGCATACAATTACGCTGATCCAATTAACGGAATCGACGATGATGGCAATGGCTATATCGACGATTTTCGAGGATGGAATACAGCCAATGATACCAACGACCCAACAGCGACACTTTCGCCGCACGGAATGTTTACAACAGGCATGAGCAATGCCACGTCCAACAACGGTTTGGGACTTGCAGGCAATGCTAATAAATGCCGTTTTGTGCCCATTCGTATAGATGATGCAAACGGTTTCAGTTACGGCTATGAAGGCATTGTTTACGCAGCTGCTCGCGGTTGTCAAATTGTGAATGCAAGTTGGGGAAGTACATTTGCCAATCCTGTTTCGGAAGATGCAATTCGTTATGCTACCGTGAATGAAGGCATGTTGATTATTGCAGCAGCGGGCAATAGTGGTTTGAACGAAAAATATTATCCTGCATCGTACGAAAATGTTTTCAGTGTTGGTGCTACAGGAGCTGCCGATTTAAAATGGAGCAGTTCAACATTTAGTCCGGCCGTTGATATTGTTGCTCCCGGCGAATTGGTTCGTTCATGCTGGCCTTTCAACGGATATGACATCAGCAGTGGAACTTCGTTTTCAGCCCCCTTGGTTGCAGGTGCTGCTGCATTGGTAAAAAGCCACTTCCCGAATTACACTTCAGAACAAATTGCCGAACGCATTCGCGTCACTGCCGATACCAGCATTTATTCACTTGCTGGAAACTCAGCCTGGGTGGGCATGATGGGAGCAGGACGATTGAATATGTTGCGTGCATTGACCGATCCCGAAAAACCATCCGTGCATTTCACGCAAGTACAAACGGCCGATTTATCTGGCGATTCAACACTGCAACCCGGAGAAACCATTCTCATTTCAGGGATTTACAAGAACTTCCTCGCTCCTACTCAAAACCTCACTGCTGTTATTTCCTGTTCATCGCCTTATGTTACGTTGGTTAGCAGTTCTAACAATCTCGGCATTATTTCAACATTATCGAGCATCAGCAATGCATCGCAACCTTTCAGTATTCAGGTGAACAGCGATGTTCCATACAACCACGACATTCTAATCCGCATCGATTATTCGGATGTTGGATATACGGCTTTTGAATACATCGAATTGCGATTAAATCCCGATTACTTAAACATCGATTTAAACCGTTTACATACAACCATCACAAGTCGCGGAAGCATTGGCTATAATAACAACTATGCGACAAACGGTTTAGGAATTACTTTCGAAAATAGTAGTTCCTTGATTTACGCATCAGGTTTTATGTTGGGGAGCAGCGCATTAAAAACTGCCGATAATGTATATGCAGCAAGTATACCGGGCTACGACAATGATTTTGTTCGTGAACAAGGCGCACAGTATTC
>JBBALS010000329.1:0-2806 GCA_040402915.1 Flavobacteriales bacterium | reverse complement strand
GTTTTTGTTTTACTTGATTCTACTTCTTTAGGGGCATTTAATTTTCCTTTTCCTGTGGTTCTTCTTTCTGTATCGTAGTTGCTGTTTTTAATTTTCTCCAAGCTGTCTTCTTGTTGAATTATAATTTCAGGGGTGTGCTTGTTAGGGTCAGAAGATTTACAACTGAAGAGGGTACTTGCGAAAACCAGGAAAATCGCAATACGTATTTGTTGAATAATTGACCAATTGGAGTTTTGTAATTGAGCTGGTGTAATGGTAATTTTCATTCTTGTAAGTTGCTCATTGCGAAAATGACCACAAATCTTTTCATGTTGGTGCGTTCTGAAATACTGAATTATTTCTTGGTCATCCATTTTTGTGAAATCGGTAACTACAAGTTGACAACTTGAGCAAAATCTTCCCTGATTTTTGGGTGTCATGGAATTCCAATTTTCATTGCAAGGATTAGGAACAGTTATCATAATAGCGGTTTAAGTGTGATTTTCAAATGTAATTTATTCTTTTGGAACTTATAAATAGGTTGATTTATTGTTGTGTTCAGAAAATATTTAACTGATTGATTAAATGAATTAATTAAAACATTGAATGATGTAATTCTAAATTCATTTTGGGGAAATGCGTTGAATCGAATTATTAATGAGGATGTTACTATTTAAAATTGGATGTGATTTTATTTCAGTGGATTGAATATTTGAATTATCAACTAGTGTGTGCATAAAAACAATTAGGATTTAAATTTTTCTCTTGCATTTGGGTTGTCAAATATCTAAAGATATTCCCAAAGTCCCCTTCCCAGATGCAATAACGAGAATGAATTTGAGATAGCCGTTTTTTAAGTGTTTATATGCGTTTATATACGGATGAGGAGTTGATTTTATTAGCCAGTCTTGGACAAGCCGATTTTGTATCGAGAGTGTTCAGATTAATAATTGGAATTATCAACAATCCTGTTCAAAAACAGCCATGGGTATTTTGACTTTTCCCTTGTTCTTGAAAATCTAATTCCATAGGGAATACCCATGTTCCCCTTCCCAGGTGCAATAACGCGAATGTTTTTGAGACAGCCGTTTTTTAAGTATTTATATACGTTTATAAACGGATGAGGAGTATAATTTATAAGAGAGTCTGGGGCAAGCTGATTTTGTATGGAGTTCCTTCAGATTGAAAATTGGAATTATCAACAATTATGTTCAAAAAAAGCAGGTAGTATTTTGATTTTTTACTTGCTTTTGCTGCGCCGAAAATTTAGGGATATTCCCAATGTCCCCTTCCCGGATGCAATAACGCGAATGATTTTGAGACAGCAGTTTTTTAAGTATTTATATACGTTTATAAACGGATGCGGAGTAGATTTTATAAGCCAGTATGAGATAAACTAGTTTTGTATTGAATTCCTTCAGATTAATAATTGGAATTATCAACAACAATGTTCAAAAAAAGCAGCTAGTATTTTGATTTTTTACTTGTGTTTGATGCGCCGAATTTTTAGGGATATTCCCAATTTCCCCTTCCCGGTCGCAATAACGCGAATGATTTTGAGATGGCCGTTTTTTAAGTATTTATATACGTTTATAAACGGATGTATATATGAACCGAATCGATGCGCAAGGGATAGAAGCGAACACCCCGAATTTTCCTTTCAAAATTTGGAGTAAAGCGAATAGCCCGGTTCATGCGCCACTAAATGGATAAATTCTAATCAACTCAATTTTTCAACAACATTGTTGATGTTTATTTTCCATTGTTCATATTCTCTTCTTCTTTCTGACCTCGCTATTTTTCATATTTGCACATGCCAACTTTTTCCCATCTCCATGTTCATACTCAATTCTCTTTGCTCGATGGTGCAGCAGATATTAAAAAGCTGTATTCCAAGGCAATTGAAGATAAAATGCCAGGAATGGCCATTACCGATCATGGGAATATGTTTGGTGCTTTTTCATTTGTTGCTGAAGCATATAAGCATAAAAACGAGGATGGTTCGCTTAAGGTAAAACCTATTATTGGTTGCGAATTTTATATGGTGGATGATCGGCATAAACGAGCATTTTCGAGAGAAGATAAGGACGTTCGTTATCATCAACTTTTACTAGCCAAAAATGCGCAGGGTTATAAAAATTTGATGAAGCTCTGTTCTTTGGGCTATTTGGAGGGATTGTATGGGAAATATCCTCGAATTGACAAGGAGTTGATTGTGCAGTATCATGAAGGATTGATTGCCACCACTTGTTGTTTGGGGGCAGAGGTGCCGCGTACCATTTTGAAAAAAGGAGAAGAAGCCGCTGAAGAGGTTTTTCTGTGGTGGCTTGATTTGTTTGGAGAGGATTATTATGTAGAATTTCAGCGCCATGCTATTCCTGAGCAAGAAACGGTTAACGAAGTTTTACTTCGCTTTGCATCCAAATACAATGTAAAAACAATTGCATCCAACGATTCACATTATGTTGAACGTGAAGATTCAAATGCACATGATATTTTGCTTTGTATTAACACTGGTGAGAAGAAATCGACTCCGACAAATAAAGATTTCGGAGACGATGATTCGGGTTCGAAAGGCAAGCGTTTTGCATTTTTCAATGATCAGTTTTATTTCAAGAAGCAGAGTGAAATGAATAAATTGTTTCATGATATTCCAGCTTCTATCGACAATACGAATGAAATTGTTGATAAGGTGGAATTGTTAAATCTGAAACGCGATATTTTACTTCCCAATTTCCCTTTTCCAAAAGAGTACCCTACTGAGATGGTTTATTTGCGCCATATCACCATGGAAGGTGCTCAGAATCGTTACGGAGCGCTTGAAACG
>JBBALS010000328.1:0-2817 GCA_040402915.1 Flavobacteriales bacterium | reverse complement strand
ATTGCTTCCGCTTGGGTGATGCTTGGATTTATATTTTTGTGTAAACCACTTAAAAATTTATCAAACTCTTTTTGGTGTTTACCATTGTCATTTACCAATTCAGCAATTCTAATCGTTTGTCTCGTAGCAATATCAGCAACAGATTTCGCCCATTGTTCCCAATAACGTCTATCGCCAACTTTGTTCACCATTCTTGCGAATACAACATTCTGTAATTCTTCAAATTGCAAAGAAATCTGGTCAGAAATGTTTTTTGAAGATGCTCCATTGTCATTATCTGTTGGATAAATTGGATTACCGTCTTGGTCAAATGAAATTTCTGGTCTGCCAACCAAAATTTGTTCTGGTCGGTGTTTGTTGAGTTCAATTTTATTAACGGTTGCATTAAAACGGTCATCGTGCGCACGTAAGGCATTTAAGACAGTCCAAACTACTTTGTAGCGTTCATTGTCGTCCAATGCTTTATCTGCTTCTACATCGGCTGGAACAACAATAGGAATAATGATATATCCATATTTTTTACCCTCTGAACGGCGCATTACACGTCCGACAGATTGAACAACATCAACTTGTGAATTACGTGCAGATAGGAATAATACGGCATCTAATGACGGCACATCAACACCCTCGCTTAAACAACGAACATTGGTTAAAACTCGACATTCTTTATCTGCTGGTTCGTCTTTAAGCCAAGACAATAATTCATTTCTATCTGTTGCGTTCATTGTTCCGTCAATGTGTTTTGACGCAACTAATTGAGTTTGCTTTTGTTTTTCGGCTGGTAATTCTGAAATATAGGTTTCTGACGCAAGATTGAATGTATTTGTAATCTTTTTAGAGGCAGCGATACTTTGACAAAACGCAACTGCTCTTCGCATTGGTTCTGGGTCTGTTTCTTTAATTATACCCAAATCACCTAAAATCTGTTTGGATAAGGCATTGATACAACCAATCAACTTTGAAGCATCATCCGTATTGATTTCACTTTCCTTGTCCATTATCATTTTTTGGACTGCTGGCGGAACATCGTTTTCATTCAATGTGAGAATGAGCACTTTGTAATCGGTAAGCAAGTTTTTCTCTACCGCTTCACCAAAACCAATACGGTACATTTCTTCACCATACAAACTCACATCATCCATTGAACACAAGATTGCCTTTGCTTGTGCGGCTTTGCTCTTTGTTTCGGCATTGTAAAGACGAGGTGTAGCCGTCATATAAAGTCGTTTTTTTGACTTTATAAAATCATTATTGTGCACTTTCGTAAATGCACTTTCGTCCTCATTAGCAAGTGAAACGCCAGTGGTTCTGTGTGCTTCATCACAAATGATTAAATCAAATTCAGCATATTTAGGATTGCTTTTCGCTAATTCTTTTTGAGCCTTCGCAATTACCTCAATAGATTGATATGTTGAGAAAACTACCGTTAATCCATTGCTTGATTTAGTTTCCAATCCTTTAAATTGGTGAAGTATGTTCTCCACATTGGTCGATGCTGGAAATGCTAAATCAATAACCGAAGAAGTATCTATATCTTCTAATTGCTTGCGATTTTTGGTGATTTCTGGATCAGAGCAAATACAAATTGCATTTATTGGTTCTAAAGCGTCTGCATACCATTCATTTAAGGTTTGTCCTAACAAGGCAATCGAAGGAACTAAAAATAAAATGAATCCTTTACCGTCCGTTTCATTTTCAGCAATACGCAGTGAATTGAATGTTTTACCAGTACCGCAAGCCATAATGAGTTTACCTCTATCGTTGTTTTTGAAGTGTTCATTGGTTTTAGTAAGTGCTTCCTTTTGGTGCGGTCTTAATGTTTTTTTATTGGTTCTTGCTACTTCACCAGTAATTCCATTATCTAATTTCTCCCAATCTAAAGGTGCTTCAACAAGGTCGTACAAGTTAATTCTTGAAACGGGTGGGTGTTGGTTTTTGAAAGCCTCTTGAGCGTTTACTCCCCACTTATTTGTTGTTGAAATCCAAAGTCTATGTGCAAATGAGGTTGTTTTTAAATCTTCACCCTTAAACTGACGGCTTGAAGTAGATAAAAAACTATCAACTGAACCTTTATCAATAACAGAACTTTCTTGATAGCACTTGCATTGTATAGCCCAATAATCCCCCTCTATTGTTAAGGCAACTAAATCAATTCCAGTATCACCTCCTCCCAAATCATTTTTTGCTGGGAACTCATTCCACATCCATACCTTTTTAAACTTATAGGCATACTTTGGGTCGGTCAATAAATAGGCTTTCATTAGCCTTTCAAATCGCTCACCTTTATCTCTTTCGGAGAATGAAATTTTACGGTATTTTTCTAAAATGGAATGGAATGAATTTGCCATTGTTATATTGAGTTTTTAATAATTATGTTCATAGCCTTTTTTCCCAAAGGCTCGTCTTTGATAATCTCGTCTAATTGGTCTGCTAAATAGAGTGTAAGTAATTCCTCTTGATCGGCATTTAACACCTCTGCCAATTTGGGGATATGTTCTTTTTTCAAGTTCCTAACCCCTTTTTCAATTTTACTTATTAGGGCAGTATCAATTTCAAGATGCGCAGCCACTTGTCGCAAGTACAAATGCTGCTGTTCTCTTAATGTTTTGATTTTAACTCCGAACCTATTTTCCATCGTGGTAATTTTGACTTGTCAAATTATGTCAAATATAGCAAACAATATGAATAAATATGTAAATTTGAAATACTACTAATTCAGATTAAGTAAGGGGGGATTATTTAGTTTTTGTATCATATTTGTACCTCTGTACGCTGTATCCTATGTCAGTAAAGGAAAAATAGATAATGTATCGGGAA
>JBBALS010000327.1:0-2820 GCA_040402915.1 Flavobacteriales bacterium | reverse complement strand
TTCTTCATGGTGTATTTATTAAAAAATAATATTCTATTTAATTTAAAATTCTGCATTAATTCAGCCTCTTTTTTACACTAGATAAATCTGAAATAAAAAAGGCAAAAATTAATTGTGATTCATGCTTCTAAAATTCAGTTTATATTTTAGGGCGAATAAAAATAGGTATTAGTACCCAATTTACCAAAATATAATTGGATTGAATATCAACAAGATGTTAAATTTTTTAAACAGATGCTGAAAGGCCTATCAAGCAAGTGTTACAATGAAACATTTTGATAAATAGCATTAAGAATAAAACGTGATTTAAGTTCCTTTTTTCAAATTCTCATGAAAAATTGGACAATTAAGCTAGAAACTTACCCCAGAAAATCATCCAATTGGGGAACACAAATTCGTTTCATTAAGTAGATTTATTTCATCAAATTAAATCCTTCAAATCGTCAACATTTTTCACCCGAATACCTTTTTCGGTTTGTTCTAATGTGGCACATTCGGTAGCAAAATCATGCTCGAAAAACAATACACGATCTTCTTCCACGCAGCGCTTTAAAACTTCCGCCTTCTCAGTCATGGTAATGAGCGGGCGGGTGTCGTAAGCCATCACCCAAGCAATGGGAACATGAACGGGCGAAGGAAGCAAATCGGCCATGAACATGACTTTGCGACCGTTTACAGTCAATACCGGAAGCATCATCGATTCGGTATGACCAAACATACGTTCAACCGAAAATCCTTCAAACAAACTATCTCCCTCTAAAAACTTCAGCTGACCAGACTCTTGAATGGGAATGATATTCTCTTTCAAAAAAGACGCGCGTTCACGTGGATTGGGATCGGTGGCCCATTTCCAATGTTCGGCATTACTCCAATACGTGGCATTTTTAAAAGCAGGTCGGAAACCCGATTTGGCATGATCCCATTCGATACTCCCTCCACAATGGTCGAAATGAAGATGTGTTAGAAATACATCTGTGATATCATCGCGGTGAAAGCCAGCATTTTTCAATGATTTATCGAGGGTGTCATCTCCATGCATGAAGTAATGGGAGAAAAACTTAGCGTCCTGCTTGTTTCCCATTCCATTATCAATCAGCACCAATCGATTTCCTTCTTCAACCAATAAACAACGCATGGCCCAAGGACACATATTGTTTTCATCGACAGGGTATTTATTTTGCCAAAGGGATTTCGGAACCACGCCGAACATGGCACCACCATCGAGTTTAAAATGACCTGTATTGATTGAATAAAGTTGCATGTTTAAGTATTTTGAGATTTGAAATACGGCACAAAAGGATGTTCACAAATTCAGAGTATGAAATGTTCTCGTCATTTATGAGCGGCTAAATTTACCGGAAAATTTGATTTATGAAGGTTCATTTAATTGCAATTGGTGGAAGCGCTATGCACAATTTGGCGATTGCCATGCATAAGAAGGGATATTTGGTAACCGGTTCCGACGATGAAATTGTGGAACCCTCCAAAAGCAGATTAACAAACCATGGACTTTTACCCGCCGAAGAAGGCTGGTTCGAAAACAAAATCACGCCAGAAATTGATGCCATTATTTTAGGAATGCATGCCCGAAAAGACAATCCCGAATTATTAAAAGCCCAAGCATTAGGTCTGCCGATTTATTCGTATCCAGGTTATATTTACGAACAGAGCAAAGAAAAAACGCGTGTTGTAATTGGCGGAAGTCATGGAAAGACATCGATCACCGCCATGATTTTGCATGTGTTAAACGCAACGGGAATGGATTGCGATTACCTTGTTGGAGCGCAACTCAAGGGTTTCGATACCATGGTAAGAATTACGGCCGAAGCACCTCGCATACTTTTGGAAGGCGATGAATACTTGGCATCTCCCATCGAGCCGTTTCCTAAATTTCATTTATACCATCCACATATTGCTTTGTTGAGTGGTGTTGCATGGGATCATATAAACGTATTTCCAACCTTCGAAAATTACGTGGAGCAGTTCCAAATTTTTGCTAATAAGATTGAGCCGAATGGAAGTCTGATTTATTTTGAAGGTGATGATGAACTGTTAAAAATTGCGCATAACAGCAGAACCGATATTCATAAAATGCCCTACCGCGAACATCCTTCGGTAATCGAAAATGGAACTACCTTTTTAATCCATGAGCAAGATCGTATTCCCTTAAAAATATTTGGCAAACACAATCTTCAAAACCTGCAAGGTGCCTTATTGGTTTGTTTGGAACTCGGTGTTTCTAGAACATCATTCTACCAAGCTATTCAATCGTTTACGGGTGCAGCAAAGCGCTTGGAATTAGTTTTTTCGAATGCGCAGACGAACATTTTCAAAGATTTTGCACATTCGCCATCAAAACTAAAAGCGACTACGGATGCTGTTCGCGAACAATTCCCAAATCGCAAACTCATTGCTTGCATGGAATTACATACGTTTAGTAGCTTGAATCAGGAATTTTTGGAAGAGTATAAAGATTCAATGAAGAAAGCCGATAAGGCCTTGGTGTATTTTAATCCGCATACGGGGGCGCATAAAAAACTAAGTCCAATTAGAACCGAACAGGTAAAAGTAGCATTCGGAGGAAACAACGTGCAGGTTTACAACGATTCTAAAATGCTCATCGAAGATCTTCAAAAAGAAAACTGGGAAAATGCCAATTTACTCATGATGAGCTCGGGAAATTTTGACGGATTGAAGTTTGAGGAATTGTCGGGGATGATTGGAGTGAGGTGATGAATTTGGAAATTTGGTAATTTGAAGATTTGCAGATGATTGTGATGTGCTGATATCCGATGTGCTGATATTTTAATGTGCTGATGT
>JBBALS010000326.1:0-2821 GCA_040402915.1 Flavobacteriales bacterium | reverse complement strand
AATCAATTTTCAATTTACCCGAATCCTGCCGATAAATTTATTCAATTGATGGATGCTTCATCCAATGTAAACCGTGTTTGTATAGTCGATATCAGTGGAAAAAAAGTACTTGAATCAACATTGACTCATTCAACTAGTCAGGTTCAAATTGATCAGTTAGCTTCGGGTGTTTATTCGGTTGAAGTGTATAAAGGATTGGAAAAATTAACGACCAAGAAACTCATTATTGCACATCAATAATCTTTTATTTAATCTACAATTTTACTCCTCTGTTTCAAAAGAACAGGGGAGTTTTTATTTAATTCAGGATGTAAATTGCTGCAGTCAATGCCGTTGCAAAACTCACCCAAAGTAAATAGGGAATTTGAGAATAACCGGCAAAAGCATCGATTTTCTTAAATCGAATTATCATTATTAGGATCAACAGCCAAAGAATTAAAATATCGATTAATGCTAAACCAATTTGGTGCTGACTAAAAAACAGAAAACTCCAGCAGAAATTGAAGAATAGTTGCCATAAATAAATTCGTATTGCTTTGATTTTCTGAACGCTTTTCCCTTTTTCGATAATTCTAAAAAAGGCAACTCCCATAAAAGCATACAGGAATGTCCAAACGGGGCCAAACAAATAATTGGGAGGTGTGAAGTTAGGTTTCGCAAGTGTTAAATACCAATCTTTCACTCCTTGAACGGTGAAGAAACCCGATACTCCTCCAATAATTAATGGGAAAGCAATGCAGATGAGAAGTCGTAAAATTCGATTCATGGATGCGGGTTCTGATGAAATTTGGTTTCCTCAAATTAAGCCAGAGCATGCTGGAGCAGAAAATCCTGAGGTGTTAAAACGGGTATTTCCGAAAAATGAAAATCTTCCAGATTGTTTGTGATGATGAATGAGCACTTGCTTTTAAGTGCGGAATAGACTTGAAGCGCATCTTCAAAATCCTCTGCTTTTTTATTGGAAATGGCTTTTAAAACTTCATTTTCACCACAATCGCTGATGCGAAAATGTTCAAGAAGTGTTTCAATTTTTTTGCGGGCAACTTTCGCCCCCGATTTCTTTTCGGCAAAATACCAGCAAATTGCCAGAGACAAACTCGACGTATAAAAATGGTATCGTTTGTCTTCCGTTAAACTGAGAAGTCTTGCAGAAAAATCAAAAGCCGGGTATTCTTTATTGAAAACATTAATAATCACATTCGCATCCACAAAGATGTTCATGCTTTTTTCTTTTTGGATTCGTGCATTTCTGAACGAAGCGATTTCGAACTTTTAGGTTTTCTAATGTATTCGGCTTCTCCATCTGCAAGCATGTGCGTCCAATCTGAAACAGGGAAATCTTCGATGTTTGTGTAGGTTCCGCTGGTGAGCCTACGGAGTAAAATTTCGGTAAGGCGACTCAGACTAATTCCACGCGATTCTGCATAGACTTTTGCTTTTTCTACAACGCTGGCGTTGAAACTGAGTGTAACCTTGGCATCCATAGTAATAATATCTTTACCACAAAATTAAAAATATATTACGTATAACCCAAAATTATTTACAAACATTTAAAAATCATTGGTATTACTTAGTTTACCAATTTTTTATATCGAATTCGTTTCGGTTCGTGATCGCCTAATCGTTTTTTCTTATTCTCTTCGTATTCCGAATAACCACCTTCAAATACATACACCTGAGAATCGCCTTCGAAAGCAAGAATATGCGTACAAACACGATCCAAGAACCAACGGTCGTGGCTAATGATTACTGCACAACCAGCAAAGTTTTCTAATCCTTCTTCCAGAGCTCGGAGTGTATTAATGTCGATATCGTTTGTCGGCTCATCGAGCAAAAGTACATTACCTTCTGCTTTCAATGCCATCGCCAAATGCAAGCGGTTACGCTCTCCACCCGAAAGTACACTTACTTTTTTTCCTTGGTCGGCTCCGTTAAAATTGAAACGGCTCACATAAGCACGAGAGTTCATTGATCGTCCACCAATTTCCATGGTTTCGTTGCCGCCTGTTATAACTTCCCAAACAGATTTGTTCGGATCGAGCGACTCATGCGTTTGATCTACGTAACTAATTTTCACCGTTGGACCAATTTTAAACTCGCCCGAATCGGCTTTTTCCTGATCCATAATCATTCTGAAAATGGTTGTTTTTCCTGCACCGTTTGGACCAATGATACCAACAATTCCTGCAGGTGGTAGACGGAAATTCAAATGCTCGTACAATAATTTATCGCCAAATGCTTTGGATACATCCTGAGCTTCAATCACTTCATTCCCTAAACGTGGTCCGTTCGGGATAAAAATTTCAAGTTTCTCCTCTTTCTCCTTCACATCCTCATTCATCATTTTATCGTAGGCCTGCAAGCGTGCTTTTTGTTTTGTTTGACGACCTTTAGCGCCCTGACGAACCCAATCAAGCTCGCGAGCCAAGGTCTTTTGACGTTTCGATTCGGTTTTCTCTTCTTGCTGAAGACGCTTCCCTTTTTGTTCCAACCAGCTCGAATAATTGCCTTTCCAAGGAATTCCTTCTCCGCGATCCAATTCTAAAATCCAACCAGCTACATTATCTAGGAAGTAACGGTCGTGGGTAATGGCGATAACGGTACCCGCATAATTCTGAAGATGTTGTTCCAACCAATCAATCGATTCTGCATCCAAGTGGTTGGTAGGCTCATCGAGTAATAATATTTCGGGTTGTTGAAGTAATAGTCGGCAAAGCGCAACTCGGCGACGTTCTCCTCCAGAAAGTGTTCCGATAATACGTTCTGAATCGGGGCAACGCAAAGCATCCATGGCGCGATCCAACGTGGAATCAATTTCCCA
>JBBALS010000325.1:0-2878 GCA_040402915.1 Flavobacteriales bacterium | reverse complement strand
TTCGTTTGTTTTAACTGCATACAACTACACTAATTTATATGATTTTCCTCTAGCGAATGGAAGCATATTAACGACTGAAGCTGGATATTTCCCAAATAGTTTAATTCAAGCTTCAAATGGAAAACTTTATGGCAACACAACTCAAGGTGGAGCTTCAGTTCTAGGGACATTCTTTAGCTATAATACCAGCGATAATAGTTTTAACAAAATTTTTGATTATGGCTCTGATCATAAAGGGTTTTATCCAAATCAACGCCTTGTTGAAGCCACAAATGGCAAACGTTATGGGACTTGTGTTTCTGGTGGTCAGTTTGCTTTAGGGACAATTTTTTCTTTAGATCCCGTTACTCAAAATTTGGAAACGGTATTTAACTTCAACGATACACTCGGAGCTCAACCGCAGGGAAGCCTTATTACCGGAAATGACGGGAAATTATATGGAATGACTACATATGGAGGTGGAGCAAATAGCGCCGGTGTGATTTTTAGCTTAGATCCGATTAACAACGCATACACTGTATTATTCAATTTTAATAATCTCCAATATTTTGCAGGAAGGCCTCAGGGTAGTCTTATACAAGCAAGTAATGGTCTTCTCTACGGCATGGCTCAATGGAATTCTGCAGGTAATGACTTTGGTAATATTTTTAGTTTTAATCCTATAACAAATCAATTTGCCGAGCTCTTTGTATTTGATGGAATAAGTGGTGCATATCCTTATGGTAGTCTGATGCAGGCAACTAATGGTCTTCTTTATGGCGCTACCAGTATGGGAGGAGAAAGGGGGCTAGATTGCAACGGCACTTTATTCAGTTTCTCAACTCTAAATGATTCATTCACTAAATTGGTTGATTTTGAAACAGCACTTGGCCTTACTTGCACACCCGACGGTTATTCGGGCATGGGGGCAAGAGGTAACTTAATGCAAGCAGACAATGGCAAGCTTTATGGGACTGCAGGAGGGGGGTATGGATCGGGAAAATTATTTAGTTATGACCCTCAATCAAACCTTGTTTCTAGTTTATTTAATTTCGAGACGCCTGTTGGTTTACCTATTTATTCTTCTTACATCCCTGATTGGATTGACTATAGTTTAATTTTAGGTAACGATGGAAATTTGTATGGACAAACCTTTGCAATTGGAGGAGGTGTGTGTAATAATAGTTTTATCTATCGCTTTAATCCGATAACAAACGAGTTTCGGGAAATATACGAATATGGGGTTGGTAATTTACCTATTTCAGAAACAGAAACCATTTCAACCTGCCAACCATATACTTGGAACGAATCGACCTACACTCAAAGCGGATCTTACACATGGAATGGCAATAATGCTGCTGGATGTGATTAGCTAGTAACTTTAAACTTAACCATTACCCCAAACCCATCAGTCTCCTTCTCTCCCGACAATACCGCCTTTTGCAACAACAGCGGATCTGTTGATTTGATTGGAGGAATCCCATTGGGAGGTGTTTACAGCGGAGCAGGGGTGAGCAATGGAGAGTTCAATCCAGCAACAGCGGGCAGTGGTTTGCACCCTATAACGTATTCTTACACGGATGCGAATGGCTGCAGCAATTCTTCAATCGCGGTGTTTGAAGTAGCGGTCTGCACAGGAGTAGAAACTTTCGAACAACCTGAATTGGAAGTTCGTCCCAACCCGATGGAGAGCAGCGCATTCGTTAGTTTGAAAAATTACGTTGGACCAGATTCGAATTTTAACTTGCTCTTGATGGATGCCACAGGTCGCAAAGTAAGCGAAAAACGTATTTCTATGGAAGTCATTCGTGAGGGTTATCTTTTAAATATCCCCGATTTGGCATCTGGAACGTATTTGTTGATGCTCAATAATTCGAATTACACGACTGTAAAGCGATTGGTGAAATAGAAGTGTGAATTGAAAAAATTGAAAACTCCCCTGTTTGGTAAATCTAGGCAGGGGAGTTTTATGTTAAAGCATTTTATTCAATAAAAACGAATTGGTAAGATGATGATTCACACGTTTACAAAATCGAAAAATTGATAATACTTAAACCATTTATTGATAAAGTGTAAAATGAAATACTTCTAATCTGTAAAATGTAATGCTTATAATATGTAAAATAAAATGCCTTTAATGTGTAAAATGTAAATTTTTTAATGTGTAAAATGAAACGCTTATAATATGTAAATTGAAATTGTTATAATGTTTAAAATGAAATTGTTGCAATATGTAAAATAAAATGGAAATAAAGTGTAAAATGAGAATGTATTAAAGTGTGAAATGCTGTATATTTGTTTTCTTCAAATATCAAATGAATTACAAAGAACGAATTGCAGATAGTGAGTTGGATCGCAAGCTCGGTGCTTCGGGAGCAGTGCTTATTCGCGGAGCCAAGGCATGTGGCAAAACTGAAATGGCGAAACAATTTGCACACAGTATTTTGCAGGTTGATCGCGATGAAAACGTATCAACATTGATGGAAACTTCTCCCAAGAGATTACTTGTTGGTGAAACTCCGCGTTTGATTGACGAATGGCAATTGCAACCTAATTTATGGAATTACATTCGTCATGAGGTAGACGAGCGGCAAAAATCGGCGCAGTTCATTCTTACCGGTTCTGCAAATCCAGAAGAAGCAGCAAAGATGCATTCTGGAGCAGGGCGTTTCACCATCGTTGATATGCGAACTATGTCTTGGAAGGAATTGGGTTTTTCGACAGGAAAAGTAAGCTTAGGAAAACTTTTTGAAGGGCATAAAATTGATATTTATGACGAGCCTTTAGAATTGGGTTTCATTATAGAAAAGATCTTTATTGGTGGTTTTCCAACACTTTTAGGCAAAACAAAAAATCAGGCGGCAGATTTGAATCGAGCCTACGTAGAACTTCTGGCCGA
>JBBALS010000324.1:0-2881 GCA_040402915.1 Flavobacteriales bacterium | reverse complement strand
TCATTTTCGGTGGATGATTTTGGATGCGATGCGATCAAATACAAGCCTTCGTGGTATTTGAAATACGTCACTTTCCCTGAAATAGCATAGCGATTAACATGCACGTTTAAAGGCGACATAAACACCGAAACCTGCAAGCGTTTACCCTGATAATATTCAGGCTCTTCGACTTCTTCGATAGCTACAACTTCACCATCTGCAGGACAAAGAACCCAATCATCGCTTAAATTATGCTTTCGGTTGGGGCTTCTAAAAAACTGCAAGACCAGAATAAAAACAACAACAGATGCTATAATTGTTAATTGCTGAACGAGCGCAGCGTCGGGTAAAAATGAAAATATCGCACCATTAATAATCAATAAAATGACAATTAATGAAAGTAATATACGATGGCCTTCGCGGTGAATGGTCATGAATGAAATTTTATTCTCCTTGAGAAAAACTCAAGCAGCTGATTAAATATGCATGTATTGCTTCTTAGCAAGCAATTGTTCTTTGGTTTCGCGGTGAGCAGGATCATCTACACAGCAATCAACCGGACAAACAGCAGCGCACTGAGGTTCATCGTGAAAACCTACACATTCGGTGCACTTATCGCTAACAATGTAATAGGTATCCATTTGAACCGGCTTTTGGTTTGCCGATGCTTCATACATTCCACTTGCAGCATTTACTTGACCGCTCAGCGATGTTCCATCTGTAAAACGCCATTCCGTTCCACCTTCATAAATAGCATTATTTGGACATTCCGGTTCGCATGCACCACAGTTGATGCACTCATCTGTTATTATGATTGCCATATCAATCGATTTTAAGAGTTATTTTAGCAGCGCAAAACTACTACATAATTGCTTTCAAACATGACATCCGAACAACGCATTTCAGCATTTATTCAACTTGGTATCGAAATACGCAACACATTTCACTCAGAAACAGCCCAAAATAATATTCGTCAGCAGCAATTATTTCAGATTTCCGAACGCATGCATCACAGCAATGGCTGGTTTACGTTCGAAAACACCCAGTTGGCATTAGTAGGAATCGCAAACATGCTCGAGGAAAATAGCCTCCGACCTTGGTGGAATACCATCGAACACGAATTTCCTAAAGAGAAGCTCCAAAGTGTAGGTGTTATTATGGCTGGAAACATTCCTGCTGTTGGCTTTCACGATTTTCTCTGCATCCTACTTTCAGGCAATTGTGTTTCTGCAAAATTATCGTCCGACGACCTTGTTTTAATACCTGCACTCGCTGCAATGTTATGCGCAATAGAACCTGAATTTACTTCACGCATCAACTTTACACAAGAACGCTTACCTAAAATTGATGCGATTATCGCAACCGGAAGCAATAATTCATCCCGATATTTCGAATACTATTTCAGTAAATACCCGAACATCATCCGTAAAAACAGAACTTCAGTAGCCGTTTTAACAGGCAATGAAGATCGGTCAGAATTGAGCGCTTTGGGGCAGGATATTTTTCGCTATTTCGGATTAGGTTGCCGTAATGTCTCCTTTTTATATGTTCCAAACGATTTTAAACCCGATGCATTTTATGAGGCCATTGAAGGATGGAATGTATTGAGTTTACACAATAAATACTTGAACAATTACGAGTATTCAAAAGCTATTTATTTAGTCAATGCGGTCCCTCATTTCGATAATAATTTCCTGCTTTTGCGCGAAGACGATAGTTTTCATTCTCCTTTGGCAGTTATTCATTTTAAACGATATGAGAATTTGGATGCATTGAAAATGGAGCTCGAATCAAAGCAAGATCAAATTCAATGTGTCGTTTCTTCTCCCTCGTCTGGCTTAAGCAATATCGATTTTGGAAACTCTCAAAACCCCGGTCCAGCCGATTATGCCGATCAAATTGACACCATGAAATTCCTTTCAAATTTGCCTTAATCGAATTAGAGATTATGCTAAAATTTAAATTATTCGCCCTATTCATTTTTCAAACTTTCCTCATGCAATCACAAAACGATTCCGTCATAGTTACCGGCAAATACAACCCAATTTTACTTGAATCCGATTGGTTTAAAAGCTGGAATAAAGAATCGGAAAATTACCAGCCCGATGAGCAAACAATGGTTGAATTGCAAAAGAAAGATTCAAGTATCTATTCGTTCATGGTGTATTTAGGAACTTGGTGTGAAGACAGTCAGAAACATGTTCCATCATTTATTCATATTGCCCGTAAACTCAACTGGGATTTCACGCTCGTGGGTGTAAATCGCGAAAAGGAATGTCCTTTCGATAAGAAAGAATGTAAAAACTGGGATATCGAATTCGTTCCTACCATCATTGTTTTCAAGGAAAATATGGAGATTGGACGTATTATTGAAAGTCCGCAAAAAAGTATCGAAGAGGATTTGTTAAAAATGATGAATTAATTGGGCGCATTTTATTGCTTCGCAAAGCTTCGCAAAAAACCAGGCTGTCCGCTTTAGTCCTCGCCAGAAATGCTCCGGGCTGCCACTTCCATCCTTTGCGCAAAATCAAGATAGGATTCATTATTAATAGAATTTAGTCCACAAACAAATCATATAACAAACCATGAATAGCATCCAAATAAAATCGCAACGAATCGAATCAATCGATTTACTTCGAGGCCTTGTTATGGTTATTATGGCCTTGGATCACACCCGTCATTTTTTTCATTCGGGAGCTATGAATTACAACATTTCCGATTTTAATACAACAAGTCCAGAACTATTTTTTACACGCTTTATCACGCATTACTGCGCACCCGTTTTTGTCTTTTTAGCTGGAACATCGGCTTATTTGTATGGCACAAAGAAATCGCGTAAATCACTTTTTGTTTTTCTTTTTTCACGCGGCATTTGGCTAATCTTTTTAGAAATATTTTTAAA
>JBBALS010000323.1:0-2887 GCA_040402915.1 Flavobacteriales bacterium | reverse complement strand
TTCAATAAAACGTTTAAATGGCAAGCGAACAATGAGCGCAATGGGAACTAAAATAACGACCACAACGGTGAATAATCCACCATATAAAGTACCAAAGAGCATTAGTAGGTTTTGCAAAACTCCCAATCCCATCGTTGCAACCGAGTAAGCAACTGCTCCACATACAGCCAATGGCGCCATGTACATCACGATATTGGTAAACTTAAACATCACTTCCGAAAGACTTTCTGCAAAAGCCAACATCGGCCTCTTCTTTTCTTCATTTTGAATCATTGCCAATCCAATTCCAAATAGAATGCTGAAAATGACTACTTGCAAAATCTGATTCTCGAAAATTGCCTTCGCTATATTCTCTGGAAAAATATCCAAGATAACATCGTGATTTTGCTTTTGACTCAGTAAAGAATTTGCTTTCGTGACTTGCGCTTCTTGTGCTTGAAAAACTGCACCTTTTCCAGCTTGCGTAAAATTTATTGCCGCCAATCCAATAATCAATGCAAAAGTCGTTACGACCTCAAAATACAGAATGGCTTTTAAACCCATCCGCCCAACTTGTTTTAAACTTGAGTGACCAGCAATACCAACCACCAATGTGGAAAAAATTAATGGAGCTATGATGGTTTTAATTAAACGAAGGAATATATCGCTTAATACTTTCAATGGTTTTGCAACCTCAGGAAAATCATATCCCAACTCAACTCCGAACAGCATACTGACCAAAATCCAAGCAGTGAGCGATTTGCGGTAAAGGCAATAAACAATGGCTGTAGCAATTGCAATCCAACGAAAAATCGATAAAATTTCTGGCGAGAATGGATGTCCGATGGCTCCATTTAGAAGCGTTAATCCAATGCCAATAAAACTAAAAACTGCAAATAGTATGAACGAATTTCTTTTATTCATAAACCTTTCAGGCGATGTTAAGTGACAAATCTAAACAATTATAATTTGCAGCTTCAATACTCTTTGCTTTTCATAGTTTTGCAATTCAGAAATTGAATATTCAAATGAGCTTTTTTGACCCCGCTTCTTGGCAAGCTTTTTTTACGGTAAATGGTTTAATAACCTTGTTGTCGCTTACTGTTCTTGAAATAGTTCTTGGAATCGATAATATTATCTTCATTTCGATTGTTGCAGGAAAACTTCCCAAAAGCAGTCAGCAACGTGCCCGATTAATAGGGTTAAGTCTTGCTTTGATTTTCAGAATCCTCCTTCTTTCTATAATTTCCTGGATTGCTAGTTTGAAAGAACCGCTTGTTTTTATTGGTAATTTTGGAGCGAGTGGTCGCGATTTGATTCTTCTGGCCGGTGGTATTTTCTTGGTCATTAAAACGATTATGGAAATTCGCGAAAAACTTATTCAAGATGAGCACGAAGATACAGGTTCGGTTACGGCAGTTGGTTTCGCCAAAGCCATTGCGCAAATTGTATTGCTTGATATCGTGTTCTCTTTCGATTCTATTTTAACAGCTGTAGCTATATCATCGAACTTGGTTATCATGATTCTTGCTGTTATGATTGCCATTGTTATCATGATTGCTTTTTCGGGAATGGTCAGCGATTTCATCAATAAATACCAAACTATTAAAATGTTGGCGATGGTATTTTTAGTTGCCATTGGTATTGTATTGATTTTAGAATCACTTCACATTGAAGAAAATTATCACATTGATTTAAAGCCGTATGTTTATGTTGCGATGGCATTTTCGCTCATAGTTGAAACATTAAACTTGCTTAGAACTCGGAATGCACAAATCCGAACTCGCAAATTGCACCACAAAGAATAATTGTGGCAATGTTATTGCAAAGGCAAAAAAAAGAAGAACTATGAAACACATCCTATTTATTGTAAGCATTTTTGTATTCGGAAACTGCTTACACGCTCAGAACATTCTTAATCAGGTCCAGAATCAAGTAAACAATGCCATTGGACAAGGAAACGGGGGAACTCCCAAAAACGACGAAATCATTCGTGGCTTAAAAGAAGCACTTAGCATTGGAACAAAAAACTCTGCAGCAAGTGCATCAAAATCAGATGGTTTCTTTAAAAATCCACTCATTAAAATTCCATTTCCTCAAGAAGCAAAAATTGTAGAAACCAAAGCAAGGCAATTTGGAATGGGTTCGGAGGTGGATAAATTCGTAAAGAATTTGAACCGTGCCGCCGAAGAAGCTTCCAAAGAAGCAGCACCAATTTTCGTTAATGCAGTTAAAACAATGTCCATTACAGATGGACTTTCCATATTAAATGGTGGTGATAATGCAGCAACAAACTTTCTAAAAACCAAAACATCTGCAGAGCTAACTACAAAATTTTCGCCCATCGTTAAAAACGCGATTAATAAAGTTCAACTCACCAAGTATTGGAAACCGATTATCAATAAATACAACATGATTCCGGGTGTTTCAAAGAAGAACCCCGATTTGGATAAGTACGTTACCGAAAAAGCACTCGAAGGATTATTTAAATTGCTAGCTCAAGAAGAAGCGAAAATCCGGAAAGACCCGATGGCCCAAGTAACCGATTTATTAAAACGTGTTTTCGGTAAAAGGTAAAAACTAAAATAAAATAGTAAACAAAACCCTGCCTCGGCGGGGTTTTTTATTGACCATTACCGATCTGAATAGGATCACCTAAAAACCGCGGTTTGGTTCCTAAAACATAAACATCCAAAACAGCTTTAAATCGCGCAAAATATTCACGAATAACTGTCGAAACAGATCTGTTTTCAGCAACCGCTTGGGCTTCAAATCCAATCACATTTAACCCAAAATGTTGAGCAATAAACAAAGCGCGTTCGAGATGAAATTCTTGTGATATAATCGTAAAACTGCTTTGCCCAAATACTTTATTGCATCGAATCACAGAATCAAAGGTGCGAATTCC
>JBBALS010000322.1:0-2887 GCA_040402915.1 Flavobacteriales bacterium | reverse complement strand
TAAGAATTCAAGGATCAATTTTTCATTAATAAAATGGGCGACAACGGTCATCATTCTCAAATTAATAAAATCAGTCTTGCTGGTTTAGTCATTACACTTGGTATTATTTATGGCGATATTGGTACTTCGCCCTTGTATGTAATGAAGGCAATTGTACATACACGAGCAATTAGCCGCGATTTAATTTTAGGCGGGGTATCTTGTATTATTTGGACGCTAACGCTTCAAACTACCATTAAATACATATTATTAACCTTGCGAGCTGATAACAAAGGCGAGGGAGGGATTTTTGCTTTGTTTGCATTGGTAAAAAGAACAAAAGTTAAGTGGTTGCTTTTCCCTGCAATTATTGGTGGTGCAGCGCTTTTAGGAGACGGAATTATTACACCAGCTATTTCGGTTTCATCGGCTATTGAAGGCTTAAAAGAAAAATATCCGTTCATCAATACCTTGCCTATTATCATTGGGATTTTGTTTTTTCTTTTTGCCATTCAACAGTTCGGCACAAAATCTATTGGGAAGTTTTTTGGCCCTGTTATGCTCTGCTGGTTTATGATGCTGACGTTATTAGGGCTTTCGCAAATCTTTCAAAACCTATCAGTTCTTGAAGCATTAAATCCTTATTATGCATATAAACTTTTAGTCCATTACCCAGAAGGATTTTGGATTCTTGGAGCGGTTTTCTTATGTACAACAGGAGCCGAAGCCTTGTATTCTGATCTTGGACATTGCGGAAAAAAGAATATTCGGGTTACATGGATCTTTGTAAAAATGGCTCTTTTACTAAATTATTTGGGTCAAGCGGCTTGGCTCCTCAAATTTGAAGGCGAAACGCTCAACGGTAGAAATCCATTTTATGAGATCATGCCTGAATGGTTTTTTATCACCGGATTTATCATTTCAACTATCGCAACCGTTGTCGCAAGTCAGGCATTGATTTCAGGATCTTTTACATTGATAAATGAAGCCATTCGATTAAATCTTTGGCCAAAAGTGCGAATTAACTATCCAACCGACTTGAAGGGACAATTGTATATACCATCTATAAATTGGCTTTTATTTATTGGCTGCGCTGGAATCGTATTGTATTTTGAAGAGTCCAGCAAAATGGAGGCAGCTTATGGAATGACAATCATTGTTGGAATGCTCATGACTTCCACATTATTGGTTTATTACATGGGAATGAAACGATATAATAAAATATATATTAATATTTTTATTGCAATTTACCTCTGTGTAGAATTGGCATTTTTAGTCACCAACGTTAAGAAAATCCCAGAAGGTGGGTGGATTTCTTTGGTAATTGCAACAATCATTGCTCTTATTATGTGGGCTTGGTACGATGCACGAAAAATTCGGAATAGTTATGTGGAATTTGTGCACCTCAACGATTACCTCGATTTGTTGTGTGAATTGAAACAAGATTTAAGTGTACCAAAATATGCAACACACCTTGTATTCCTAACCAGTGCGAATTTCGAAAATCAGGTAGAATCTAAAATCATTTATTCCATCCTGCAGAAACAACCCAAACGTGCCGACATTTATTGGTTTCTGCATGTGGATGTTGTGGATGAACCTTACCGAATGGATTACAGGGTAAATGAAATCATTAACGATTCTGTTATCCGTGTCGATTTTTACTTAGGATTCCGTGTTGCTCCTCGTATCAACCTGATGTTTCGTAAAGTAGTTCAGGATTTGGTAAAAAGCAAAGAGGTCGATATTGTATCGCGCTACGAATCACTCAACCGCAACCAAGTAATTGGCGATTTCCGTTTCATTGTATTGGAGAAATTTTTATCGAACGAAAACGAACTTCCTTTCTATGAAAAGATTATCCTCGATATCTACTTCATGCTGAAACACATTAGTCTTTCCGAAGAGAATGCCTTTGGTTTAGATACTTCTTCCGTTCACATTGAAAAAGTACCATTGATTATTGCTCCTGCTCGAGAAATTAATTTGAAGCGTATAGCCGACAAGCAGCATCATTGATAAAAATCTTCAATTACTTGGGCATATTGTTCTAATAATACACGTCTTTTCAACGATAACTTTGGAGTTAATTCACCCGAATTGGTAGACCACTCTGTAGGAAGCAACTTGAACTTTTTGATCATTTCGTAGTTTCCAAAACCTGAATTATACAAATCTACTTCCTTCTGAAATTGTGCGATAACCTGAACATTATTGCATAAATCTAGATTGCTTGCAGCTTCAATCCCATTTGTTTTTGCCCATTCGCGCAGATGCACAAAATTGGGAACGATGAGTGCCGAAGGATGTTTGCGATCGGCCCCAACTACCATAATCTGTTCTATGAAAATCGATTCTTTGAATTTGTTTTCCATAGGTTGAGGTGCGATGTACTTGCCTCCCGATGTTTTGAAAATTTCCTTCTTACGATCGGTAATGCGCAATAAGCCATTCGAAATTTCTCCAATATCGCCTGTATGCAACCAGCCATCTATTAAAACTTCGTCAGTTAAATCTTGGCGTTTGTAATAGCCCATCATCACATTCGGACCTTTGCATAATACTTCGCCATCGGCAGCTATCTTAACCTCAACATCGCGAATTGCTGGTCCAACGGAACCAAATGCACGCATCCCTTTATCCAAGCGATTTACAGTAATTACGGGTGATGTTTCTGTTAATCCATAACCCTCCAACACATTAATTTGAGCAGCGGTAAAGACTCTTGCCAAACGAGGTTGTAAAGCTGCTGATCCAGATACAATTACACCAATTTGATTACCCAATGCTTCTCGCCACTTGCTGAATATTAGCTTGTTTGCCAGTTTAAGTTGAAACTCATACCACCAACCATTTGCTCCATCGAGTTCGTATTTGTGTCCAAGATCGAGCGCCCAGAAAAACAAGG
>JBBALS010000321.1:0-2897 GCA_040402915.1 Flavobacteriales bacterium | reverse complement strand
GTTTTTCAACCACCACTGCTTTTATTTGTACAGGTACAAAAGGCAAATTAACCTTTACAGGACCATCAAACACTACGATTGAATACAGTGATGGAAGTTTACCACATTACACGGTTGCTTTAAATGGTTCCGGACCAACGACAACTATTGAAATTGATACCCCAAACAATCTAACTGTGGCAACCACTTTTTCTTTGGTAAGCATCACGACCAACGATGCTTTGGCTTGTAAATCAACCAATTTCACTTTGCCACCTGTTTTGATTCAAATCAGCAACGGACCAAGTATAACTGCTCAACCACAAACAACAACAGTTTGTGAAGGAGCATCAGACGCCGTTATGAGCATAACGGCTATTGGGGCAAGTTTATCTTACCAATGGAATGATGGAACAAACAATGTTGGAACAAATTCAAATACATTGAATGTTCCTGCAACGTTAGTCAATAACGGGAAAAGCTATACTTGTAGGGTAACCGATGCTTGTGGCGTTTTTGTAAATTCTGCGATTGCAACGGTAAATGTAACTGCAAAACCGGTCTTTACGCAACAAACGCAAGGAACTTCACCAATTTGTGCGGGTACTCAAATCAATTTGACTGTAATAGCAACAGGAGTGGGTGTCACTTACAAATGGTTTAGAGGAACAACCGATTTGTCTACTTCAAATCCTACAGCTTTAACCAGTAATCTTGTTATTCAAAACGCTCAATCTTCCGATAGTGGGGTTTATAAATGTGAAGCAACCACTTGTTCAAGTGTTAATTCTAATGATTTAACGATAACCGTAAATCCTTTGCCTGTGGTCATTGGTTTTTCTGCAGCCAACGCATCAATTTGTTCAGGAACAAAAGGTAATTTAATCTTTTCAGGAACGCCAAATTCAACAATTGTTTATTCTGATGGAACAACAAATAATTTCACTGCAACAACAGATGCTTTTGGTGCTGCCAATATTTTTACAACAAATAATCTTACCACGCCAACGACATTTACTTTGATAAGTATTAAAGACAATTTAACATCTTGTATCAACACAACTTTCACGACTATTTTACCAGTTACAATTGGCATTAATGCCCTCCCAACAATAGGCAACCCAACAACTGCAACGGCAACTTTAATTTGCACTGGTGATCCAGCCACAATTTTAAGTGTTGTTGCTACAGGTTCTGGCTTAACTTATGTTTGGAAAAAAGACAGTTCAATTGTTCTCAACAGCAACAGTAATTCTATAACTGTACCATCAATTGCTGCCAATACAGGAAATTACAGTTGTACCGTAACCGATGTTTGTGGACAAACCGTAATTACAACAGTTCCTTTATCCTTAATCATTAACGATGCGCCAATTATAACGCAAGCTACAGCAGGAAGTACGATTTGCTCTGGCACAACACTTAACTTATCCATTACTACGACAGGAATAGGTTTAACCTATCAATGGAGGAAAAATGGAGTTGATTTGCCAACCACAAACGCAACGGCCACAACGAATAATTTAGTGATTGTAAATGCCCAAACAACCGATGCTGGCGATTACACTTGCGAGGCAAAAAGCGGAACATGTTTGGTAACAAGTCCGATTGCAGCAATGATTGTTAATCAAGCACCACAGGTAATAACCCAGCCAATATCAAATGTATATTGCTCAGGCGATGACATCACTTTGAGTGTGGGTGTGATTCCAACAGGCACTTATAATTATCAATGGCAACTTAATGGAACAAATTTATCTGGTCAAAATAATTTTGACTTGCACTTAACCAACGTAACCATTGCCGATAGCGGAGAGTATGTTTGTTTAATAGACAATTTGCCTTGTAAACGAATCAAAAGCAACAAAGCAGTAATTTTAGTAAAAGCACCACTGTCTGCAACAATTCAAACTCCAAGCACTACAATTTGCGCCGGAACCGATAGTAATTTGATATTCAACGGAACGCCAAATGCAAAAGTTACCTACACCATCAACGGTGGAGCAAACCAAATATTGAATTTGAGTCCGTCTGGAGCACCTACAATTATCACCACAGGAATATTAGAAACCACTACCACTTATAAATTAGTGAGTGTTGCGACCAATGATTTTTCACCGGTTTGTACAGCCCCGCTAACCGACTCGCTAACGATAAATGTAGTTGCCATCCCGGAGCCAACTTTAGCAGAAGATGGATTTATTTGTGTTGATGAAAACAATGTAACCCAAAGAAAATTTAGAATGGAAACTGGATTATCTGGTAGTAATTACGATTTTCAATGGTATGAAGACAATGTAGCCATCGCGGCGCCAGCGGGAACAACCGATTTTTATGACGCAGACAAAGCAACTACCTATTCAGCAGAAATTACAGATAAAGCCACCGGATGCAAGCGAAGCGCCATGACAAAAATAACCTCTTCATTGCAACCAAAAACAGTAACAGCAACAGTTTTAAGCGGCTATTTCGACGACAATGCAACTATTGAAATCACAGCAGATCCAATAAATGGCGACTACGAGTACCAATTGGATTTTGGCCCGTTCCAAGACAGCAACATCTTTTCAAATGTGCCAAGTGGCGACCACAATGTGTATGCAAGAGACAAACGAGAGTGTAACACAACAGCATCATTTTCGATAAAAATCACCAATTATCCGAAGTTTTTTACGCCAAATGGAGACGGAATTAACGATTACTGGAATATTTTTAATTTAAGTAATCAAATTAACGCAAAAATTTATATATTTGACCGATTCGGAAAATTCATGAAACAAATCAGCGCAACTGGACAAGGTTGGGATGGAAATTTCAACACAAAACCAGCAGCAGCAGACGATTACTGGTTCGTGATCAAATACGAAGAACAACAAATCAATAAAGAATTTAAAGCACATTTTACATTAAAACGTTAA
>JBBALS010000320.1:0-2903 GCA_040402915.1 Flavobacteriales bacterium | reverse complement strand
TGCTGGAGATTCTCCAATGGCTCCAAAGGCATCAATAATTCTATCCTGATGTTTCAATGCAATGACATCGTTTCCATCAAACATTGCAACCGAACTATATGTGTTGGATGCAGCCTGAATGCCTAACAAATTGGACATCGGATTTGAAACAATCCAAATTCCATGTGATGCAATTTGCCCTGATAATGTTTGCGAAAATGACGGAACTACACTTCCATTTTGATACAATTCGAGGGTGTAATCAGCAAGATTTACCGGATTGTTTGTGGGATTAAATAGTTCGATGGATTTGTTAAACACCGAACCATCGACGATTTCGGAAATGAAAAGTTCGGAACAAGCCGTTGATTGACTAATGGAAATTGCGCATGGTTTTGTAATGGTTCCAACGCCATAGATGTTTGATGAACTTAACGTTACCGAATGACAACCGGGTGCTTGCATCGAAACGCTCGATACATTCTGTGAAATGGAAGTTCCGGGATTTGCTTGTTCAAATTGCCAAGACCAAAATGTAGGTGAATTGGCACTAAAGTCAGCGAAATCGATATAATTACCCGAAGCGTTAAAGGTAAAATCGGGCTCTGGAGGCAGACCTAATTGCTTGGTGATTACAATGAAATAATCTTCCGTTTCGCCCGTATTAAAAAGTGCACAAGCATCATTGGCGCCAATAGAAAATGACGTTGGGACAGATCTGATTCGCAAACGCGTGGTTCCAAATTGTGCTGTTGATGGAACATTTACGTAGTTATATACAAACTGATTAGGACCAGATGCTGAAGCAATTTCGATGTATTCAATCGCATCGAAAATCCCGTTTTGATTCCAATCGGCCCATGCCACCATCTTCGCAGATGTGTTACTTGCAACGCCGAGATAATAGGTAGTTCCACGAATTAAGGAAGTGCTGGTAGATCCTGAAGCCGGCCAAACCGAATATGAATTTCCGGAAATTACATTGCACCCCGTATTCTCGTTTATCAAATTGGAATTATACAAACGAACCGAATTGATATACGTTGAACCTTCGCAAGTTTGGGCATGAAGCGTTGTGCAATAAGCTGGAGTTGAAACAACCAAAATTCGATAATCCTCCGTTTCGCCAAAGGCATAATCATCGCATGAATCCATGTTACTTCCATTTAAATTAGCATCAAAAGCCGCTCGAGTACGCATGCGATAAAATCCTGCAGCTTGGTCGCATGCAATGGGAATTGAAAAAAGTAAACTTTCGATGGCGCTTCCCGACAAGGCAATTTTTTCATCCAATTTTTCATTGATCTCGAACAAATTATTGTCGTTCCAATCGACCCAAACTGCATAATGGGTTCCGGAAGTAGTACTCGCTCGAAATCCTGTTTCCACTTGCAATTCTAGAACCTCCGAAACATTCGCTGTAGCAACCTGACCAGAATAATCGTGATAGGATTGTCCTCCAACAATGCCTGTATTTTGGTTACTAATGGATGAGCATACCACACTGTTAATGAAATCTCCAGCGGTCGTTCCGCCTGATGTTTGAGGTAGGCAGGTGCTTCCTGAATTTGAAATAATGCTGACATTATAATCTTCCGATTCGCCATCGGGATAGTTCGAACAAGCATTCAAAGGCAATGTTGCAGAAGTACAACGAACGCGCATACGTGTCGCTCCTGCTTGTGCTTCCCATGGAATGGAAAATTGAATTTGTTGCAATTGATTGGGGCTACTTGCTGTGTATTCTGAAATCTTCTCGTTAGAATCATCAAAATCTCCATCACGATTATAATCAATCCAAACAGCATAAGACGATGCATTAAAATAACCACCTGAAACTGAAAGTGTATTTTGAGAGCCTGCTTGTAAATTGGCTGGAAGATTATTGTAATATTGATAATATGGACCTTGCAAAGCACCCGATGGATTGTAGCTTACAGCAATGGAAACATCCGTAATAAAATGGTTGTTATTTGCTGTATGCGAAGGAATACAATATGTAGAATCAGGACTTTGAACAACATTCACATCATAATCTTCGGTTTCACCAAACGAATACGACTGACAGGCATTGATTCCAATGGTATTGAAGGCACTTCGAACACGCAGACGACGATTGCCAGGACTTGCATTTAATGGAACCGTGAACGTGATTTGCACTTGTTCGTAATTGGCAGATGCTCCAACTTCACCTAATTTTTCATCTAAATCTTGGAAATCATCATCATCATTCCAGTCAATCCAAGCTGCAATTCGGTTGGAATTTGAATAACCATTTTGCACATTGACGACAAACGTAATTCCTGGTGTTAATTCAGGAACTGCGGCAGAGGTAAAATAATCGTAAAAAGGATCAGCCGATGCGCCGCTCACATTACTCATGTTTAAGAGAACAACCGACTTTATATAATCGTTTTGCAAACTTCCACCAGCATAAATGGGAGTGCAATATCCAGATGGTGTTTGAGAGATAATGTTTACGAAATAATCTTCCGTTTCTCCATAGATGTAGTTTCCACAAGGATTCATGTTGATACCTGCAAAGGCACATCGAACTCGCATACGTTTGGGTCCAGTTACAATACCCGTTGGGACTTGAAAAGGAAAATCCAAAAACTCTCCGGGAACATAAGATGTCTGTTGACCAATTAATTCCGACTGATCCAGAAAATCACCATCATTATTCCAATCAATCCAAACGGCATATTCATCTGTTTCGGAAGATCCTGAAGAGAGTTGTAATGTATAAAATGCATTTATTGATAAATCGGGAGCTGGTGTTGAAGTAAAATCGGAATAATAAGGAGCGTTTGATGGACCACTAATTTGTTCAAGTGTTTCTAAAGAAACTGCATAAATATAATCTCCGAGAACGGTTCCGTTATCAGAAGTAGGAACACAGGTTTGACTAAATAGAAATTTCG
>JBBALS010000319.1:0-2920 GCA_040402915.1 Flavobacteriales bacterium | reverse complement strand
TCGACGACATGCGCCCTTTCATATTTACATCCGCCGAAACTATTCCATTCATCCGTGTTCCTGCTTCTAGCGGCATGAGGTCTTTGAGTGAGCTCAAATCAACACGCCCTTTAACGGAGGCATCGATATTGGGATCGGAAACGGGTGAACTAATTTGGATACGCGCATCAATCGGAAACTGCCCCAAGTCGACATGCAAGCGAGAAACATTAATTTGGGTTTTATCTATATCAACACCTGGGCATGTTATGCTTGTATTCACTTGCATATTACTTATTGCACGTGGCAATCCAGGATATTGAATCGATCCATTTTCAATTTGAAGATTGAAGCCGAAACCTGGAATGCATTTTTCGTTGTAAACCCCTTTCACAAATCCGTTAAATGCCAACTTTCCAGATGATTTTACATTTTCGAAATCCTTTGTAAATGCTCCTGGAACGATTGAGATAAAATTCTTCACTTCGTTTTTCAATGCCTCATAGGTAATATCCATGGTGATATCGTTGGCTGGCATTTTCACTGAACCGGCAAATTTCAATGCGAGATTATTTACACGCAATTCGTTTTCTTTGAAAGCGTATACAGAATTCTTCAAATCCAAATCGAAATCGGCTTTGTAATCAATAGTTGCGCGTTTCAAATAGGCAATTCCTCCATAATTAACATCCAGCGAATCGATGGTAGTTTGGGTTTCAAGTTTGGTGTTATCGGCCGTAAAATCGCCAGAACCTTCGTGATTAAGACCATCTACAATGGTTGAAAAATTCATCGATTGATCTTCGTACCAAATTCGACTTGAGTTGATGGAATAATGTTGAAGTTTTGCTTTAAAGGTTGATGGTTCCGAAGATGGAGTTTCGGGAGTGCTAGAAGGTTTTGTTATTTCCCAATTGGCTTTACCATCTTTCAAAACCTTTAAATGAATGCGCGCTTGGTCTATAAAAATGGACTTGATTCCAATTTCATTTCCACCAATAATACTGAGGATGTCTGTAGTAATTCCGAGCGATTTTGCAGCAATAAGCGTATCGGATTTAAATTCTGCAATACCAACTAAAGAAAGGCCTTCGAGCTCAACGCTACAATTTGGAAAACTGCGAATAAAACTAATATTCAAGTCAGTGAAATCAAGTTTAGCATTGATGCTTTTATTGGCCTCTTCTTTCACTTTTGCAATGATCTTATCTTTGAAAATAAAAGGAAGTATAAGTGCTACAATAAATAGAAGCAATAGGAAGATCCCGCTGAATTTTAAAATCTTTTTTAGCATACTATGAAATTAGGGAAATTAACCTAAAATGTTTGGGTTTATTGCTTGGGCTCGAAGAAAATGATCGGCAATGACTAAAGCAGCCATCGCTTCAACAATAGGAACCGCTCGCGGAACAACACAAGGATCATGTCTTCCCGGAATTTTAAGCTGTGTTTTTTCGAGAGAAGTATTCAGCGTTTCTTGATTCATTGCAATGGAAGCAACCGGTTTAAATGCAACCTTGAACCAAATAATTTCACCATTCGAAATGCCTCCTTGAATGCCTCCAGAGTGGTTGCTTTGGGTTTTAATTTTCCCTTGAATATCAGTTTCAAAAGAATCGTTATGTTCCGAACCTTTCATCGTAACGCTCGAAAATCCGCTACCGATTTCAAACCCTTTTACGGCATTGATGCTCAACATGGCTTTTCCAAGATCGGCGTGAAGCTTATCGAAAACTGGCTCGCCCAATCCAGCGGGAACGCCTTCAATCATGCAGGTAATTATACCTCCAACGGTATCGCCGGCATGTTTCATTTCCAAAATATGCGCTTCCATGAGTGATGCTGCTATCAAATCAGGACATCTAACAATGCTTGCATCCACTTGAGATTCAGATGGAAGTTGATTCGGCATTTCACTTTGGATATTTCCAACTTGAGAAACAAAAGTGCTAATTCGAATATGTTTCGTTTTCAAAAATTGCGATGCGATGGCTCCAGCAACCACCCGACATGCCGTTTCACGAGCAGAAGACCTTCCTCCCCCTCGATAATCTCGGATTCCATATTTTGCTTCGTATGTATAATCGGCATGCGATGGACGATAAACGTCTTTCAATGCAGAGTAATCGGCAGATTGTTGATCCTGATTTGGAATGATAAATCCAATGGGTGTTCCGATTGTGGCACCCTCGAAAATGCCTGATAAAAACTGGACTGTATCCGATTCTTTTCGTGCAGTTGTAATGGAGCTTTGTCCAGGTTTCCGTCTATCAAGCTGATGTTGAATGGCTTCTAAGTCAATAACAAGTCCCGACGGACAACCATCAATCATACCGCCAATAGCTACTCCGTGAGATTCGCCGAAGCTAGAAAGCTTAAAAAGAGTTCCAAAGGAATTTCCTGCCATGAAACAAAAATAAGAGGAAAGAACAGCCGTACATCAAACCAATGAAAAAGTTATTTTTGAACGATGTTAACTAAGTCAAATCTCCGAAAATTTAAGCTCGTTTGTTTATGCTTACTATGCATAATGTCCTTAACTGCCCAAAATCAAAGACCAACAGACCGCTTTAATTCAGCTAGAAAATCTTTACTTGAGGATCCTGCTGTAAAACGAGGACAAATTTCATGGTCGTTTCGGGATGTTCAAACCGGTCAGGAACTCGATGCACACGATCAGAAAAAAATGATGATTCCGGCATCCACCCAAAAGGTTTTTACAACAGCCATTGCCATTAACAGCTTGGAAATTTCGTATGTATTTCGAACCAAATTTTCAGTGAAAGGGCGCATAAAAAAAGGTGAGCTCCAAGGTGATATTATAATACGCGGCGATGGTGATCCATCCTTTGGAAGCGGCATCGCGGGAGCACTCTCGGGCGATTCAGTATTGTATAAAATTGGAAAAATGTTGCAGGATTCGGGCATTTCGAAAATCAAT
>JBBALS010000318.1:0-2969 GCA_040402915.1 Flavobacteriales bacterium | reverse complement strand
TCCGATGCTTAAGGCATTTTTTTTAGAACCTTGAATGTGCTTTGGAGTTTCTAGAATTTGAATTTCCGCCCTTGTTTTAATGTGGGACGAAATTCCGCCATCACTCGAATGATCGTCTGTTAAAATAATTTCATCTCCAGTTTTAAGATTGAGTTTAGAAAGAGAATCGAGCAAAGCGGGAATGAGAGCTGCTTCATCACGAAATGGGATAATAAGCGAGATGTTGTTTTGTTTAGTTTGAATAGGTCTTTTTTCATTGTTATTTATTCCGCTTATTAACCAGATAAGCAGGTAACATGGAATAACAATAAACAGGAAAACCCCTAGTAAAAACATCTGCCTAAATTAGATTTTTTCCTTCGTACCTTAGCCCTTTATGATAAAGGACAAAGTTATTTTAGGCATTGATCCCGGAACCAATGTGATGGGTTATGGAATTATTCATATTCAAGGACGCATTGTGAAATTGTTGCACATGGGAACCTTGCATATGGAAAAGCTAGATGATCATGGAACAAAGTTGAAAATGATTTTCGATTGTGTGTTGAATTTAATCGACACTTATAATCCCGACGAGTTAGCTGCAGAGGCTCCTTTTTTTGGGAAAAATGTGCAATCGATGTTAAAGTTAGGACGGGCACAAGGTGTTGCTCTTGCTGCTGCTTTACATCGGAATTTGCCGGTGTATGAATATTCACCCCGTAAAATCAAACAAAGTATTACAGGAAAAGGAGCGGCATCCAAAGAACAAGTTGCGGCGATGTTGCAAAATTTACTCAAAATAGCCGATGCCGAAATGCCCAAATACTTTGATGCAACCGATGGTTTAGCGGCAGCCATGTGTCATTATTTTCAATACCGTGGAGATGTTATTCCCGAAACGACAAAGGGAGTATCAGGATGGAAAGCATTTGCAGCAAAAAATCCCGATCGGATAAAAGGATAAATTATAGCGCTTGCTTGATTGTATCTTGAATGTTCATCAACTGATCTGCCGACAATTGAAGCTTAGTTTTTGTGAAATTGATATCACCCGCTTCGTTTATTGGCAACAAGTGAATATGTGCATGAGGAACTTCCAATCCAATAACCGCCATACCCACTTTTTTGCAGTCATAAGAAGCCTCAATTGCTTTCGCGATAGTTTGACTAAATGAAAATAGCTGCTGAAGCTTTTCGGGTTCTAAATCAAAGATATTATCAATTTCTTTTTTGGGAATAACTAAAACATGTCCTTCAACTAATGGAAATACATCCAAGATAGCGATGAAATCATCGTTTTCTGCAACTTTGTATGCAGGAATTTCTCCTTGAATAATGCGTGTGAAAATGGATGACATACTTAGCGAGCAATCTCCATCACTTCGAGGTTCACAATCCCATTAGGCACAATTGCTTCAACAACATCACCCACTTTTTTTCCAAGTAGCGCTTTCGCAATGGGAGAACTCACCGAAATTTTTCCAGTTCTCATATCCGCTTCATTTTCGGCAACTATAGTATACGACATGATTGCGTTGTTGCCTGTATTTTTAATTTTTACTTTCGATAGAATCAAAATCTTAGATGAATCCAATTTAGATTCGTCGATGATGCGAACATTTGCAAGGATTTCTTGCATCTTCGAAATCTTCAATTCAAGAAGTCCCTGCGCTTCTTTTGCAGCATCGTATTCAGCATTTTCAGAAAGATCTCCTTTATCACGAGCTTCCGCAATTTGAGCAGAAATAGAAGGGCGCTCCACATTTTTCAACTGATTTATTTCAGCCTGCAATCTCAGTAATCCTTCGGCTGTTAGGTAGGTAATATTCGACATAATTGGTGTTTAAGAAATATAAAACGGAAAGACCCTTCCAATGAAGAGTCTTTCCGTTGAGTGGCTAAGTTATAAAAGCCGCTTATAAAAACAAAATTAGTTTTATCAGAGATTAATTCGCGCTCCGATAGTATGCACACCCGCAAATGGGTTTGTTGTGCGATAAGAGTAATCGATAGAAAATGTAGTTCCTTTTTTGTTTAAAGGAGCTTCAAGAGAAAAACCAGCAGTTGGGCCAGTTAATGCACTTGTTCTTCCCTCTGTAGTATATCCTGTACTTGCAGTTGCTGCAGCTCCTCCATTCATTTCGAGCATATAACCTGCGCGAACCATGAACATTTTATTGAATGCATATTCAGCACCACCTTGAAACTGATCGCGAGAGAACGAATTTGAAGTGAAGTTCAATGCAACATTCAATTTGTGTTTATCTGCTAAATCGAAAACATACGCACCACCAATATTTAGTAAAGAAGGGAGTTCGAATGCTTCATTTCTTTGCTCAACAGTAAGACTTGCTCCCGTAGTAGGGATTGAACCACGGAACGAAAGACCATCACCATTGAATTTCATACGAGGACCCACATTACGAAGTGAGATACCGAAACGAATATTTTCTTTCTTTCCAGCTATGTATTGAACACCTGCATCAAAACAAACACCTGTTGAACGAACATCGGAAATGCTTTGAGAAATCGTTCTTAATACAATCCCGCCGTAAATACTGTTGGAGAATTCCTTCGCATAAGAAAGTCCAATATTGGTGAAATTTGGTGAAAAGGTTGCACCCGTTGATTCAGGTTGATCTACTGTTGTAACATCAAGATCACCAAAACTCATCGACATAACGCTTAAGCCAATAGTTCCAGTTTTATCTTTTCCAACACCTTGAGTTAAACCAAAAGCATTAATGCGAATTCCTGTTCCACTCAACCAATTAGTTGTAGAAAATAGAATTTCAGTTTTTTTCGTGAAGGCGGTACCCGCAACGTTTAGAAACTGTGCTTCCAATCCACGAACCATGGACGTATTAGCACCAGCCCAACCCGAACTACGTGCAAAAGGATTTATCATTAACTCTGTTGAACCAGCTTGGCCAATTCTGTCTTCGTTACCTGAATACCCCGAAATAACACCAGTCAAAATTGCTGTT
>JBBALS010000317.1:0-2969 GCA_040402915.1 Flavobacteriales bacterium | reverse complement strand
CATCACTAATTCCCGTTACCCAAACTTCTCCGGCTGTAGTAACCGCAATTGACTCTGGAATATCATCGCCACCAGCAGTTCCAGCATAGCGAGTTGCCCATTGTTGAACTCCTGTTGTGTTGTACTTAATCGTCACAAAATCAAAAATGCGGTTAGCTGTTAAATCTCCATCACTCTGACCTGTAACGTATGCATTTCCTGTTGCGTCAAGTGTTATAGCCGTTGCTCTATCATCGCCAACATAGTCGTAAGTAGCAGTATAAAGAATAGTTCCTGCTGAATTGTATTTGAGGGTTACGATATCATGGTCGGTTCCATTACTCGATCTTCCTGATAAAAAGCAATTTCCAGTAGCATCCATTGCCATGGCAATTCCGCGGTCATTGCTACCATTATCGAACGTTCTGAGCCAAGTTTGTGTTCCGGCAGAAGAATATTTAATGAGCACATAATCATCATCACCATTATCAACTCGACCACCAATGTAAATGTCATTTGTTGTGTTGATGCATACTTTACAAGCTCGGTCAATCGCATTATTCATTCCATTGTAGCGCTGCGTCCAAAGCAAACTTCCTGTGGTACTATATTTCAATGTTAGTACATCATCATTGCTTATTAAGGAAGGGTCAGAATCGCTATACCCTGCTACAACTATGTTTCCTGCATTATCTAATGCAATTGAAGCTGGAATGTCGTCTTCATTAGCTGTTGTATAATTGAACTTTTTAGTCCAAACGGTATCGCCTGAACTGTTCAGTTTAATGGTTAAAATGTCGTAGCCGGTATAATATCCTTTTGCAAATCCTGTTGCAAAAACATTCCCAGCATTATCTATTGCAACTGAAGTAATTTCATCAGGACCACCAAAACCGCCATCCAATGTGAATGTCCAAAGTGTATCGCCTGTTGCATTGTATTTTACAACCAAAAAATCTCTGTTTGTAGTTTTACCAACAGAGGAGCCTGCTGCAATATAATTGCCTGTAGCATCCTGGTTTAGACAAATAAACTTATCGGAAAAATCGCCTGTTCCATTCACATTTAAATTCCAACTTTCAGCAATTTGAGCGAATGAAGTAATTGATAAACAAGCACTAGCGACTAATGTAAGAGCAACTGATCTAAGTGGGTTTTTTATTCTAATCTGCATTTATCCAATTTTCTATTGATAATTGGACGCCAATTTATTTATTGGGTTGCACGAGCTTATTTAAAAACAATAAAATGATGGTAAAATAATCATTTGTAGATTTTTATGGTTGGTATTCCATCCATTCCGATAAATCCGCGGTACATTCCCTTGGTTGAAAAGTACATGGCGACCTCTCCCGAAGCAGAAATGCCAATCATTCCACCTCGTCCTCCATTTGGTTTTACTGCCTCTTCCATGGTTTCGCATAAAGCAGTTTGTAAACTACCTTCTTTGTATTTGTAGCGCATAGCAACATCATACGCTGCAACCGCTTTTATAAACGCTTCGCCTTGTCCCGTGCATGAAATTGCGCAGGAATTATTAGCAAATGTTCCCGATCCAATTAAGGGAGAATCTCCTACACGACCATATTTTTTATTGGTTAATCCTCCTGTTGAAGTTGCCGCTGCTAAATTTCCATAGCTGTCGAGAGCAACTGCGCCAACGGTTCCAAATTTTTGTTGTTTATCTACAATGGCACCTGTTGTGTCTTTCCCGCCTTGGTGGTCGAGTTCAATTTTATCTAACTGAATGGCTTTTTGAAGTTGTTGATATCGAAATTCAGTAGCAAAATAACTGCTGTCCTCAAATGCAAGTCCCTGTTCTTTGGCAAATTCCTCTGCTCCTTTTCCACAAAGTAAAACATGAGGAGATTTTTCCATCACGGTTCTTGCAGCATGAATCGGGTTTTTAATTCCTTCTACGCAAGCAACAGCGCCGGCAGTTCCAAGGCCAGACATAATAGCGGCATCCATTTCAATTTTGCCTTCATGCGTAAAAACAGATCCTTTACCAGCATTAAATAGCGGGCAATCTTCCATGCTCATCACCGCACATTCAACAGCGTCCAAACTTGTACCTCCGTTTTTTAATATCTCATAACCCGCTAGAAGCGCGGCATTCAATGCCTTGTTATAAGCAAGTTCTTGTTCTGGAGTCAATGTGTTTTTATCAATCGTACCCGCTCCTCCATGAATAACAAGGGTAAATTTGGGTGGTGAAACGAATGACTGAGCTATTCCAGACATATACATTGAAAATAAAAGGAAGAAAGCGAAGAAGTACTTATTCATGCTCGAAGGAATCAAACAAAGATAATTAATAAACATCGTCACGAATTGGAATCCTCTTGTTGAGGTGCTTTTCCTAAATTGCGCCCTTAAATAATCAAATTCGATCCACATTATGTCTCAGCCAGACGAACTCTTTAAAAAAGTGACCGCGCATGCCAAAGAATATGGCTTTGTTTTTCAATCTTCCGAAATATACGATGGCCTTGGTGCTGTTTACGATTATGGACAAAACGGAGTTGAATTAAAAAACAACATCAAAGAATACTGGTGGAAGTCGATGGTGCAGATGAACGAAAACATCGTTGGCATTGATTCGGCCATTTTTATGCATCCCAAAGTTTGGAAAGCGTCTGGACATGTGGATGGATTTAGCGATCCGATGATTGACAACAAAGACTCGAAGAAGCGTTACCGGGCTGATCAACTTCTGGAAGAGCAGATTGAGAAATACGAAAAGAAAGGAAAAACCGATAAGGCAAGCGAGCTAGAAGCAGCCATGAATCAGGCATTGAACGACAATAATCTAGATGCCATGCGCGATTTAATTGTGGCTCACGAAATTGCCTGCCCGATAAGTGGAACCCGCAACTGGACAGATGTACGCCAATTCAATTTGATGTTTAGTACACAAATGGGTTCGGTAGCCGAAGATTCGGATGCGGTGTATCTTCGTCCTGAAACGGCGCAGGGGATTTTTGTGA
>JBBALS010000316.1:0-2977 GCA_040402915.1 Flavobacteriales bacterium | reverse complement strand
ATTTATAATTCAACTGTTAATTGCTCCCGAATCCATCTTCTCCCATGTCGCCGGAAGTAAAAACGGAGCTAAACAAATCTTTAAACAACATCCCACTATCCAAAGCCAGTCGGTTCAATTGAGAATACGATGCAAGTCCATACAACACGAATTCCATCAATAAAATTCGTTCGGTTTCGGGAAGGCTTTTGTAATACTGATCGACAAATGATTTCAATCCATCAACCGTTTTCAATTTACGAGCGTATTGTAAAGCAGATTCCTCCAACATCAAATCCACTTCATTATTATTGTTAAACCAGTTTAAAATTGGTTCGTAAGGGTTATTTTCTTTTTTGCGCCTGAATCGCTCCGGATCGGGAAAGTAATTTATAAATAACGTTCGAATGGCTTTGGCAATGAGGAACTGTGCCACATTAACTGGGCCTTCTTGTTCGCCTTCATACACCAATTCAATTTTCCCATTGATTGCCGAAATTGCACCAAACAAATCACTGATTCTCGCAATGGTTTTCGTCTCTCCATTAATTAAAACTCGGCGCTCGGCACTACTCACCATGTTTTCGAAAGCAGAAATACTCAAGCGGGCTGAAACTCCACTTTTAGCATCTACAAACTCAGAGGTTCGCGCTTCGAAACTAATCTGCTCAATTAAATCGCGCAAAAGTTCTGGAACAGCAACCATGTCAAGTTGAGCTTGTGGCAAATGTGCTTCTTGTTGAGTAATTTTCTTTGCAATTTCAATGCTCTTTGGATAATGTGTAACAATTTGACTTTGAATTCGGTCTTTGAGAGGCGTTACAATACTTCCACGATTAGTGTAATCTTCAGGATTTGCGGTGAACACAAATTGAAGATCGAGCGGCAAACGCATTCTAAATCCACGAATTTGAATATCGCCTTCCTGCAAAATATTGAACAATGCCACTTGAATACGGGCTTGTAAATCGGGTAATTCGTTAATAACAAAAATGCACCGGTTCGAACGAGGAATTAATCCAAAATGAATTGCACGTTCGTCGGCATACGATATTTTCATATTAGCCGCTTTGATGGGATCGATATCACCAATTAAATCGGCTACTGTTACATCGGGCGTTGCTAATTTCTCCACAAATCGCTCAGAACGATGCATCCAATGAATCGGAGTACCATCCCCATGAACCGCTAATGCTTCGCGACCAAAGTGTGAAATAGGTCCAAATGGATCGTCGTTTATTTCGGAACCTGCAATAATTGGAATGAACTCATCCAACAAGTCGGTCATTTGACGAGCAATACGTGTTTTTGCTTGTCCGCGCAAACCCAACAAATTGATATTATGTCGTGAAAGAATTGCACGCTGAATTTCGGGAATTACGGTTTTTTCATAGCCTAAAATCCCTTCAAAAACATTCTCATTGTTTTTAATCTTTTGAATGAGGTTGTTTCGAAGCTCATCTTTGATACTTTGCGAAATATATCCAGCTTTTTTAAGCTCCCCAAATGTTTTCAACTTTGTCAACTTATCCATCGTTCTTATCGTATTTTTCGTGATCTATTTTTTTCGTAATCGGAAAATACAAGGTCTCCCAAACCTTTCAGTCCGGTGTAAAATGCTCTTCCTCCATTCGTTTCAGTAAACTCTTTTACAAAGTCTTGCAGCCAAGAATCGCTTGCCAACATAAACGTAGTTACAGGTATTTTTAATCTTCTACATTGAGCTGCTAATCCCAAAGTTTTATTGACAATTTTCCGATCCAATCCGTTCGAATTCTTGTAATAACCATCACCTTCTTTCAAGCAAGTGGGTTTACCATCGGTAATCATAAAGATTTGCTTGTTGGGATTTTTTCTTCTTCTCAAAAGGTCCATCGCTAATTCCAAACCCGCAACTGTATTGGTATGGTATGGACCAACTTGCAAATAAGGAATATCTTTCACTTGAATTTGCCAGGCATCATTTCCAAAGACAATAACATCGAGTGTATCCTTGGGATATTTAATTCGAAGAAGCTCAGCCATGGCTAAAGCAACTCTTTTTGCAGGAGTGATACGATCTTCGCCGTACAAAATCATTGAATGCGAAATATCTATCATCAGCACCGTTGATGTTTGCGTTTTATACTCTTGTTCAACAACTTCTAGGTCGCGTTCTTCGAGATAAAAATCGCCAATTCCGTGATTTACTTGGGAATTACGAATGCTATCAGTCAAAGAAATATTTTCGATAGAATCGCCAAATTCGAAAGCACGTCGGTCGGTTCCCGGTTCATCGCCTTGACCACTAAATCGCGTTCCATGATTTCCGCGAGAACCTTTTTTTAGCTTTCCAAAAATCTGTTCCAAAGAATCACGGCGCATTTCACGTTCTGTTTTGGGGCTCACCGAGAGTCCGCGTTCAGGATCATCATTCAAATATCCTTTCCGTTTCAAGTCTTCGATGAAATCGCCCATGCCGTAATCATCGTCGGTAAGCTTGTATTTACGGTCGAGTTCATTCATCCAATTGAGCGCTTCGTCCACTTCGCCAGAGGCATGGAGTAATACCTCCTTGAATAATTTCAAAAGTCGTTGAAAGGGATCTTGGTCCTTTTCTGCTTCAAATCGTGAAAATCGAAATCCTTCCATGGCGGTTCAAGATACAGCAAACAGATAAATAGCTGGGATGTTTAATGAAAATAAAATGATTTAATAACATGCGATTTTTTTCCATGAAATGATTGAGGAAGCAAACCTAAAATCTCGAAGATTTAAAGATAGATATCAAATCCAAATAAACATTCGCAATTGAAATTAGTTTGTTTGATGAACTTCACTTAATTTTGAAATAGAAAAAAAACGATCTAATGAAAAACGCTACCCATTTTCAAGAATTCGAAGAAAGCGACACCTTATTGCTGGAAGTTGAAGAACGGCAATTGGTTGTTTTTAATGATGATGTAAATTCGTTTGATAATGTGATTGCTTGGTTGGTTGAAATATGTGATCACAATCC
>JBBALS010000315.1:0-2978 GCA_040402915.1 Flavobacteriales bacterium | reverse complement strand
AGTGGAAATTGTTTCAATAAAAGTTCCAATGCCAAAGCGCCAGAACCCTTTCGTTGTTGGTCTTTTAGAATGTAAAATTTATTGATAAACGCCTCTGAATTTTCACGCAATTCGATGGAAATAAATCCCAAATCTTGCGCATCATTATCCAATATAAAATACTTCTGTTCTTCTTTGGAAATTTGTTTTTTAATACTTTCCAGATTATACATTTTATTTAACATAAAACGCACTTGTTCTTCGCCAATGATGCTTGGATAATGTTTCCACCAAATAGATTCTGCTAGACGCTGAATTATAATAGCATCAGACAGAATAGCTCTGCGAATCTGCATTGTATTTTTGGATTTACGATTAACCTGGAAGTCTTGGAATTTGTTTTTCAAGCATCTGAATTTGCTTCACCACCTCTTCGTTTTTCGGTTTGGCCGCTTTCGCCTTTTTGAAATATTCTTTGGCAATTCGGTAGTTCTGACGTTGAATTTCCATCGAACAAAGTTGCAAGCAGGTTGCAGCCAAACTTTCTTTATCTTGAATTCCCACTTTCAACGCTTCAATGAGGTGTTGTCGTGCTTCTTTATTATTGCCTTTGCGAAGTTCAATAAACCCAAGTTGCATGAGGTTGCTGCCTTTCATATCGCCCGCCAAGGTTGAATTTGTTTTAAGACTCTTGCGGATATTGTCTTCGGCTTTCCCCAAATCATCAGTTGCTAAAGCCAAGTTACTTTGCAACATGTAATACGCCATTCGGATTGGCTTGAAAAGCAATTTCGGAAATTTGATGAGCTGTATATAATCCATTGCTTTGTCAACATCTCCCGAAGCAACGGCCTCTTGCACCAAGCGCATCGTGCCCATCATAAAATACAAAATGATGGAGATGAAAGCCACCACATAGCAGATCCAAGCCAAAACGGTATCGAGGTAAATATGTGATACAATACCAAAAGCAATGAGTCCAATAATGAAAAATGGACGATACAAAATATAGAAACGCAGGAGTTTCATCATAGTAACATAGAATAGTGTTTGAATATCGAATTTGATATTCAGCGTGCAAAATACGTGAATTAAGTCCGAATTTCCATAGGTTGTTCACAAATGCTTGGTTGAAAATTTGAAATCCCTGAACCATTCTGTTTCTCTACTTTTAACGAAAATTCAATTCATGGCTTTAAGTAGAATTTGGTCCGCATTTATTTTGATTGCGCTTGCAGTGGCGAGTTGGAAAGTCTTTCAATTGGGCGATACCGAACTTTTTAGTAGGATGGTAACAGGTGCAGATACTGGAATCATTGACACCTGCAAAACAGCAATCAGCATTTCGATAGGACTCATTGGCATCATGGCTTTGTTTATGGGATTGATGAGTATTGCTGAAAAAGCCGGTGGAATTCGATTATTGTCCAAACTAATTGGTCCCTTTTTCAGTCGCTTATTTCCCGAAATTCCCAAAGGGCATCCCGCCATGGGACACATGATAATGAATTTCTCAGCCAATTTGCTTGGTCTCGACAATGCTGCAACGCCATTTGGAATTAAAGCCATGGAAAGTTTGCAAGAAATCAATCCCGATAAAACCACCGCGAGTAATGCACAAATCATGTTTCTGTGTTTGCATGCTTCTGGATTAACACTCATTCCAGTCAGCATCATCGCAGCACGTGCATCTTTACATGCTCAAAGTCCTACCGATATTTTTGTCCCTTGCATGATTGCCACCTTTGTTGCTACCATTGCCGCGATGTTGATTGTTTCTTGGAAGCAAAAAATACGGATTCTCCAACCCGTAATTCTCGCATGGATTGGTGGAATTTCATCCCTCATTGCATTGTTGGTTGTTTATATTCAATCGCTCGATTTGTTGCATGTGCAAAGCTTTTCGGGTATGTTGAGCAATGGCATTATTCTCTTTATTTTCCTCATTATAGTGAGTGGAGCATTGTATAAGAAGATCAACATTTTTGATGCATTTGTAGAAGGTGCAAAAGGTGGCTTCGATACCGCCATTCGCATCATTCCTTTCTTGGTTGGAATTCTTGTCGCCATCAGCATGTTGCGTACAAGCGGTACGTTCGATGCAGTTATTTTAGGAATGAAGAACCTGTTTGCCATGCTTGGCGCCGATACCCGTTTTGTGGATGGTTTGCCTACCGCGCTTATAAAACCGCTCAGTGGAAGTGGAGCCCGCGGAATGATGATCGATACCATGACCACGTTTGGTCCGGATTCATTTCCTGGTCGATTATCCTGCATTTTACAAGGTTCATCCGACACCACGTTTTATGTTGTAGCCGTCTACTTTGGAGCGGTAAGCATCCGAAACACACGCTACGCCATTCCTGCCATGTTGCTCGCCGATTTGGTTGGTGTCATTACGTCAATAATTTTGGCTTACGTGTTTTTTGGGTAGGATGTTAAATCAAAATTGATTTGTTAAACTAAAGAAATGTTTTCTAGAAGGCAATCAATGAGCGTTTTATTTTACAATAAACTACAATGAAATTACGTGTGAAATACGCTTTATTGCTTTTGTTTTCAATTTCTTTCTTTGCCTGTAATAACAAATCAACATCGAAAGAATTTCCATCCAAAACTTCTTCCAACTATAGCGATTCAACGATATTTAAAACGGATGCAGTATCCAATTTTCAAGATAGCTGTAATTGGGATGCCGTGTTATCAAACACAGCTGTTTCCAATTTGGCAAAAGCGATTTATTATCATCGGAATTGGAATTTAAAAAATGATAATGAAGCACTTGCGATTTTAGATAGTTTGAATGCAAAAAATAAATTCAGTAGAGCATTTTATTTCAAAGTCGTTACGCTGATGTACGAAAAATCGGATGGATATTTTTCTGAAAGTCTAGGTTTAATGGGAAAAGATTTTGTTGAAAATCATACAAAAGAATTTGCGTCTTATTTCGAAATGAAAAACTGCTTCAATGAACATGACTTAAACATCTGGATGAAAAT
>JBBALS010000314.1:0-2982 GCA_040402915.1 Flavobacteriales bacterium | reverse complement strand
ATTATATATGTACGCAACTATTAGCGAATTGCTAAAATCTTTTGGGATTCATATTGCATTGCCAATTCAAACATTCGGTTTTTTTGTTGCTCTTGCTTTTATGGTGGCCGCTTGGTTATTAGGAAAAGAACTTCGTAGGAAAGAGTCGCTCGGGATTTTCAAGCCAACAATCAAAGATGTTGAAGTTGGAAAACAAGCCAATACATCCGATTATATAATTGCTGGTTTACTCGGATTTTTAATCGGTTTCAAAGCATTGTATATGATTTTGAATTATTCCGATTTTGTAAATGATCCACAGTCAACATTACTTTCCTTGGAAGGGAATATTATTGGTGGCATACTTGGATGTATTGGAATGATATTCTGGCGATACAAAGAAAGTGAAGTCCAAAAGAAACTAAAATACGAAGTAAAGAAGGTAACAATGAGGGCCGAAGAACATGTCGGCAATATTATTTTATTGGGTGTAGTTGGCGGCTTACTCGGTGCTAAAATCTTTCATAATCTAGAAAATCCTGCCGAATTTATGGCTGATCCCATTGGTTCTTTGCTTTCTTTTTCGGGATTAACATTTTACGGCGGACTGATTGTGGCAGCAATTTTAATTATTCGCTACGGTAAAAAGAACGGCTTACCCGCGTTTCATTTAACCGATGCAGGTGCACCCGCTTTGATGCTCTCCTATGGAATTGGACGAATTGGTTGCATGATGTCGGGCGATGGCGACTGGGGAATTGTGAACAATAACCCCAAACCTAGTTGGATGAATTTTTTACCCGATTGGATGTGGGCGTTTAAGTTTCCTCATAATGTAAACAATGATGGAATTCCTATTCCAGGTTGCGTTGGGAGATGGTGTCATGAATTACCCGAAGCCGTTTATCCAACATCATTTTACGAAACCATCATGGCTATTATTTTATTCGGAGTTCTTTGGGCAATTAGAAAACGAATTACAACTCCGGGTTTACTCTTCAGCATCTATTTAATATTGAATGGTGCGGAGCGTTTTTTAATCGAATCAATTCGAGTTAATACACAATATCATATTCTTGGATTGGGCATTACCCAAGCACAAATCATCTCTTCAACGTTAATTATACTTGGATTTGCTGGTATCTGGTTTACTAGAAAATCAAACAAACAAAATACTCATGCTGAGGCCTGATTCAATCAATGAAATTTGCGCTGAAGTTTGTCAAATAAGCCGCCGGGTTGGAGCATTCATTCTAGTAGAGCAAAAAAAACTCACTGAGTATAATGTTGAATCAAAAGGCCTAAATGACTTTGTAACCTACGTCGATAAAGCAGCAGAAGAACGCTTAGTAGCTGAACTTATTAGATTAATTCCGGATGCTGGCTTTATCACTGAAGAAGCAACCATAGCAAGTGAAGACAAAGATTTTATTTGGATAATTGATCCAATCGATGGTACAACCAATTTCATACATGGTCTTCCATTGTTTTGTATCAGTATCGCATTAATGAATCAGGGCAAAATAATCTTGGGTGTTGTTTACGAGATAAGTAATGACGAGTGTTTTCATGCAATTGAAGGCGGAAAGGCATACCTCAACAAAGAGGTTATTCACGTGTCATCTAGAAAACTACTTAAGGATTCACTGCTTGTAACTGGATTCCCCTATAAAGATGAGGTCAAACTTGAACGTTGGATGAAGTTGTTTGTGGATCTTCTCAAAAAATCGCATGGTGTTCGTCGCTTAGGTTCTGCAGCCATCGATCTTGCCTATGTGGCATGTGGACGATTTGAGGCATTTTATGAATATGGTTTGAGCCCCTGGGATGTTGCTGCGGGAGCATTTATCGTTCAACAAGCTGGCGGCAAAGTGAGCGATTATTCTGGAGGAAACGATTATATCTTTGGCAAGGAGTTACTTGCTGGAAACGGACAAATGAATGAAGAGCTGAGAGGGGTTATTTTAGAACACATTTTTGATCAGCGGAATCAATGACACCCAAAGTCCGCTTTATAATCAATCCAATTTCAGGAGGAAAAAAGAAAACCCATCTTCCTGAAGCAATTCGAAATGCAAGTTTGGAATTTGGTCTTGAAGCAGATATCTTTTTATGTAATTCTATATCAGAGACCAAAGAGAAAACAAAAGAGGCCGTTCTATTAAACTATCATGCTGTTATTGCAGTAGGAGGCGATGGGACAATCAATTTAATTGGATCGGAAATAATCAATACCCAAGTTGCTTTGGGAATTATCCCCATGGGTTCGGGCAATGGATTAGCCCGCAGTCTTCGGATTCCTTTCAACATAAAAAAAGCAATTAAAACCATCAGCGATTATAACCTACAAACTATCGATACGGGTGAGGTGAATGGCATTGGTTTTATCAATTTAGCTGGGATTGGTTTTGATGCGCATGTGGCGGGAATTTTCCATAAATCAGAAAGACGTGGTTTGATCTCTTATGCAAAAATCATTTTACGAGAATTCAATCGATTTACTCAAGAGCCAATAGAAATTCAATTGGAAGGGAAGACATTCCAGACAAACGCATTTTTATTAACAGTTTGCAACGGTCCTCAATTTGGGAACAATGCGATTATTGCTCCTTTGGCAAGTTTGCGAGATGGTATTTTTCACATAACTATTCTCAAACGCCTGAAATGGTTTGATGCACCTCGACTTGCTTGTAGACTTTTCAAAGGAACCATTCACCTTGATTCGAATACGGAATGCTTTGCAGCAAAATCGCTTACTATTAAAAGACGCAAAAATGGATTAATGAATATTGATGGCGAACCGATTATGTTATCGAACAATTTGCACATTGAAATAAGGCCACTATCGTTAAATGTAATTGTGCCTAAAATTATTTAGAATTTAAACTGGAACTTTCAAAGTTTTAGGCTGAAGAGATACATGTGTTTCATAGTTTGAACTTATTTCTTTTTCAATATACTAGAATCAAATTAAAGTTTAATAGTTTTCATGTTATTGAATTT
>JBBALS010000313.1:0-2996 GCA_040402915.1 Flavobacteriales bacterium | reverse complement strand
TTCTTTGCAAGGAAAAGTAAAAGGTGGTGGATCATTAACAGCTCTTCCGATTATCGAAACTCAAGCGGGTGACGTTTCTGCATACATCCCAACTAACGTAATTTCCATTACGGACGGTCAGATTTTCTTGGAGTCGAACTTGTTCAACGCAGGTGTTCGTCCCGCTATCAACGTAGGTATTTCGGTATCTCGTGTAGGTGGTAACGCGCAAATTAAGTCGATGAAGAAAGTGGCGGGAACATTGAAACTTGATCAAGCACAGTTCCGTGAGTTGGAAGCGTTTGCGAAATTCGGTTCTGACCTCGATGCTGCTACTAAATCGGTATTGGACAAAGGTTCTCGTAACGTGGAAATTTTGAAGCAACCTCAATACACGCCATTCAAAGTAGAAGAGCAAATTGCTATTATCTATGCGGGTGTTAAAGGATTACTTCGTCCAGTTCCTTTGAATAAAGTTCGTGAGTTTGAAACTGATTATCTTGCTTTATTAAATTCGCAACATAAAGACGTTCTTAACGCATTGAAAGCTGGTAAATTCGACGATAGTTTAACGGATGTTATGACTAAAGTTGCCACTGATTTAGCTTCTCGTTATTCTACTAATAAATAACACAAATTAGGTCCGATGGCCAATCTTAAAGAAGTCCGTAACCGGATTGTATCGGTAACTTCCACGCAACAAATCACGAGTGCCATGAAAATGGTATCGGCGGCTAAGTTGCGTCGGGCGCAAGATGCGATTGTGCAAATGCGTCCTTATGCGGAGAAATTGAAAGATATCCTTAGTAACTTAAGTGGAAGTGTTGATTCGAGTGAGGGTGGCTTATACACTACTGAGCGTGAAGCGAAGAAGGTTCTAATCGTATTGATTACATCAAATCGTGGGCTTGCTGGTGCATTTAATACCAATGTACTCAAGATTGGTCGTGAACTTATCTCGAATAAATATTCGAGTCAACTTGCTGCTGGAAATGTGTCTTTCCTTTGTATTGGGAAGAAAGCTTCTGACTATGTAACAAAAAATCAATTAAGTCTTTATAGCTCTCATAATGAGTTGTACGAGAAGTTAACGTTTGAGAATGTTGCACCGGTTGCTCAAAAAATCATGGATGCGTTTGCAAATAAAGAATTTGATTGTGTTGAATTAGCATATAACAGATTCCAAAATGCAGCCGTTCAGATTCCAACAGAAGAGCAGTATTTACCTGTTTCTCGTTCGGAGGAATCTGGTACAAAAAAAGCGTCTGCCATCGATTATATTTTCGAGCCAAACAAGGAAGACATTGTTCGAGAATTAATTCCAAAATCCTTGAAAGTTCAGATTTACAAGGCGCTTTTGGATTCTCACGCGGCAGAACACGGTGCTCGAATGACAGCAATGAATAAAGCAACCGATAACGCTCGTGATTTAATTAAAGAATTGAAATTAAGCTATAACAAAGCAAGACAGGCAGCTATTACCAACGAGATCCTTGAGATTGTTGGTGGAGCAGAAGCCTTGAATGGTTAAGCCTTAATAGAAAAGTTTAAGAACGCATCTTCTGCAAAGGGGATGCGTTTTTTTATTGACCTTTTAGGTTTTGAATACGTGTTAAATATTCCAAGTCTAATTGGTCCTTCCCTCTATTAGTTGCCTTCTTAGCTGATATTAAATGATTCAGGTGAAGAAATCTAACCTCTATTTCTTTATTGAATTCAAAGAATGGGGCGTTATTATAACATTCTTCAAATGTGATATTTTCAAGACCTAGAATTTGGGTCATAAAGTCAATTTCAATTCCAGCGGCAAAGAAACTAGTCCAACCTGGAATAAACTGCATTATTTCAATTTCCTCAAAATCGCCATAACCCAATTCAAAAAAAGCTAGTCTCAAATTCTTACGATTGGTTGGAGTGTCTTCTAACCAAACATCTAAATCATCTGTCGTTCGATTATATCCATGAAAACGAACAGCGACTCCACCAACAAGAATATAACGAACATTGAATTTATTGAGTGCGCCCCAAAAATCCAAAAGACCTTGATCCATTGTATCCATAGTTCGGTTATTTCTTTATTCGTCCTTGTTTATACATTCGCTCACGCCTAATCATTTGAGTAAATAACATGAGTTTTTCCATGGGTGATCGATTCATATCACGTATTAATCGATCATCTTCCGATTCATGAATAAATCCGGCAGGCTTTGAGTTATCGGTGTTCTCAGAATTCGGTATCTCGTTGAATTGATTTTGTGAAGTTGGATCATCGTTCATGATTGTACAAATTACGAATTATTCGAGTTTAATGGAACCCGGAATGATAGATTTTGACAAGAAATTTCTTGCGGCAACGATAGAGCAATTAGCCCGCATCCCATCGGGAGAGGACTAGATGCGATAGCGTACCCGGCCGCCATAAAAATATCTATACTTCTTCCGAACGAATAGACGCTGTTAATTGCTCGATTGTTTGGGCGTTTTCAACGAGATGTGTTCCAATGGCAGTTCTGCGCAAAGAGGACAAATACGCACCCGATTTAAGAGCTAAACCAAAATCGCGCGCTAAGGAGCGAATATAAGTTCCTTTGGAGCAATCAATACGGAAGTCAACTTCGGGTAAAGCAATACGGGTGATTTCGAATACCGTGATTTCGATTGGGGCGGTTTTCATTTTTACATCTTGCCCAGCACGAGCGAGGTCGTATGCTCTTTCACCATCAATTTTTTTAGCAGAAAAAACTGGTGGTTCTTGGTCGTGTTTTCCAATAAAACTCAAAGCCACCTCGCGAATCATTTCTTCGGTAATGTGATCAATTGGGAAATGTTGGTCGACCTCTTTCTCTAAATCAAACGAAACCGTAGTACCTCCTAATGTAAAAGTTCCAGTATAGGTTTTGGGAAGTCCTTGGAAACTATCGATTTGCTTGGTAAATTTTCCGGTGCAAATCAGCATGAGGCCGGTTGCCAATGGATCGAGCGTTCCGGCATGACCCACTTTTATGGACATCCGTTTG
>JBBALS010000312.1:0-3002 GCA_040402915.1 Flavobacteriales bacterium | reverse complement strand
GAGAGGCAAAGTTAATAATTTTTCCTTTACCGACTTTCAACATTTCTCGTCCCACACTTTGAGAAACAAAGAATGTGCCACTTAGATTTACTGCAATTGTCGTATCCCAATCTGATGCTTTAACAGATTCAGCTGGGTCCAATACGGCCATTCCGGCGCTATTTACTAAAATATCGATACGTCCATGTACTGAGATAACTTCTGCGACTGCCTTTTCAATTGAGGCGATATCAGTTACGTTGCAAACGTGTGCAGTTGAGCCATTCCCAATATCAGCTGCAACCTTTTGAGCAGAGGCAATATTCATATCAACGACAGCTACCGTGACGCCCTTTTTAGCAAAATTTTCGCAAATAGATTTTCCGATACCAGAGGCACCACCTGTGACAAGAGCAATCTTGTTGGTGAGTGAAAAGTTCATATCAACAGTCATAGTGAGCCTCAACTTCCATATAAGCAATATTTTACTCTGGTAACTTTACTGGCTATCTGGAATACTTCAACCTTGCTCTTGGCCGCAGATGAATAGATTGGTTACACATTGCCATACGTACTAAATGATCCTGAGGATTTTGTTGATGAAGCCACAGAAGGATTCGTAGCCGCACACTCTCATCTAGTAAGACGAGTGCAAGGTGGCGTTGTTAGAAATCAAGAGAAAACAAAAGGTCAGGTTGCTGTTGTTATTGGTGGCGGCTCAGGACATTACCCAGCATTCGCTGGAATTGTGGGCCCAGGTCTAGCACATGGCGCAGTTGTTGGAAATGTTTTTTCTTCACCATCAACACAGCGCGTACATACTGTTTGTAAAGCTGCGGAAGCGGGCGGCGGAGTTTTATTGAGTTATGGAAATTACGCAGGCGATGTGATGAATTTTAATTTGGCGCAATCACAACTCAACACCGAAGGCATTCCGTGCAAAACTGTTCTTGTAACAGATGACATTATGAGCGCGAGTAAAGAGGAATTTCATAAGCGCCGAGGAATTGCTGGCGATTTATTTGTATTCAAAGTTGCAGCGGCCGCTGCTGAGGCTGGATATTCACTCGATGAGGTTTACAGAGTTGCTGTCGAAGCTAATGAGCGCACTCGCACTATTGGTGTTGCCTTCTCTGGTTGTACTTTGCCAGGCAAAACCGAACCGCTATTTACCGTTCCAAAAGGACGCATGGCACTTGGTTTAGGTATTCATGGTGAACCAGGCCTTAGCGAAAGCGATATCCCGACATCAAAAGAATTAGCACTAGAACTTGTAGCTCACTTGCTAGAAGAAACACCTGATTCCTGTCGCAATGATTCGAAGATTCGACTTTGCGTATTGGTTAATGGTCTAGGCGGCGTGAAGTATGAGGAACTCTATGTTCTTTATAACAATATTTCTGCAATCCTAAAAGAAAAAAATATTGAAATTGTTGAGCCAGAAGTTGGGGAACTTGTGACCAGCTTTGAAATGGCGGGGGCATCACTTACTTTTACATGGCTCAATGATGAATTAGAAGATTTCTGGAAGAAACCGACATATACACCTGGCTATAAAAAGGGAACTGTTTCGCTAGCCTCTGGTTCATCTCAATCGAATTCCGCACAAGAAGAGAAAAAAGTAATTTCTAAAGGAAGTTCCGAATCACACGAGTGCGCTAAAAATATTGCGAAAATTTTGCAACTCATCGAAACAAATACAGCCCAGCGAGCAGATGAATATGGGCTATTAGATTCCCATGCAGGCGATGGTGATCATGGAATCGGTATGGCACGCGGGGCACACGCAGCAGCAACTGCAGGAAAAGAAGTTGTAGCTGCTGGCGCGGGTGCTGGTTCAACCCTTGAAGCTGCTGCAGATTCTTGGTCTGATAAAGCAGGAGGAACATCAGGAATTATCTGGGGAATTATTCTTCGAGAAATCGGTAAAGAATTTGGTGATTCCGTAAAACCATCAGCGCAAGTAGTAGCCAGTGCTATTGCAAGAGCTGTTGCCGAAGTCACCAAATTTGGAAAAGCGCAATTGGGCGATAAGACACTTGTAGACGTACTTATCCCATTCTCAAATGAACTCAGTAAAGCAGCCGGGAAAGAACTTCCAGAAGCGTGGCGCAATGCAAGTAATACAGCAACAAATGCCGCTGCAGAGACTGCAAATCTTCTTCCTAAAATCGGCCGCGCGCGCCCACACGCAGAAAAAAGTTTGGGCCATCAAGATCCAGGTGCAACATCACTAGCAATGATTATTTCTACAATCGCTAATTTTTTGGAAGGAAAATGATATGACCAAGAAATTTCGCGTAGTAATCGGAAGTGACGATGCAGGCTTTCAATATAAAGAGATATTAAAAAAGCAATTACAAAGTGACGCTAATGTTGAATCAGTAGTAGATGTTGGGGTTGATGCATCAAGTAAAACCCCTTATCCAGATGTTGCTATTGCTGCTGCTCAGATGATTGCCGATGGGAAAGCGGATAGAGCGCTATTAATTTGTGGCACCGGTCTTGGAGTCGCAATTTCTGCCAATAAAGTAAAAGGAATACGCGCAGCAACAGCTCACGATAGTTATTCAGTAGAAAGACTTGTTCTTAGTAATAATGCACAAGTTCTTACTTTTGGTCAACGCGTTATCGGAATTGAATTAGCATCGCGCTTAGCGAGAGAGTGGCTGACATATCATTTTGATGAAAGCTCAGCTTCAGCACAAAAAGTTGCGCTTATTACTGAATTTGAAAATAAAGATCAATAGATGGCAAGTGGTGCAAACAAGCTATTAGTAGGCGTTAATCTCAAGATGTATATGGATAGAGAGCAAACGCTCTCATGGTTAGATGCGGCAGTTACTGGCTTAGGCAGCATCGATAAAGATGATGTTGAACTTTTTCTACTTCCAGCGCTGCCACTAATTTCGCAATGCGTAGAAAAGACATTTAGCTCTCAACTTGCAATCGGAGCACAGAATACAAGCGAGCATGATTCTGGTGCATTTACTGGTGAGAACAGCCCTCAATTGCTTGCTCAA
>JBBALS010000311.1:0-3011 GCA_040402915.1 Flavobacteriales bacterium | reverse complement strand
TAAATCGGAAGATCGTGAAGTTAGACGCAGCGTTTACGAAAAAATAAATTCTCGAAGGAAACAAGACCAAGAATCACTCGACACTTTGTTTGATCAGCTGTTGGCTTTGAGACATCAAGTTGCACTCAATACCGGTTATCGAAATTTCAGCGAGTACATGTTTGAAGCATTGGGGCGTTTCGATTATACTGCCGAACAATGCTTTAACTTCCATCAATCGGTCGAGGAATTTGTGGTTCCATTGGTTGAGGAATGGGAAGAAGCGCGTAGAGTAAAATTGGGACTTGATGTTTTATCGCCTTGGGATTTAGAAGTAGATGCTGACAAAAAAGAACCTCTTGAGCCATTTACCGATAGCCGCGATTTAATTGAAAAAACCATTGCGTGTTTTGCAAAAGTAAAACCGAGTTATGGCGATGTAATTCGATTGATGGACACAAAAGGCCATCTCGATTTGGATTCGCGTTTAGGCAAAGCACCAGGCGGATATAATTATCCACTTTATGCTTCTGCCCTACCCTTTATATTCATGAATGCGGCAGGTTCTATTCGCGACATGATTACGATGATGCACGAAGGAGGTCATGCATTGCATTCATGGGTAAGCAAAGATTTGGAACTCACTGGATTTAAAAGTACACCTTCCGAAATAGCTGAAGTTGCTTCGATGGCCATGGAGCTAATTTCGATGGAACATTGGGACGTATTCTTTGAAAACGAAGAGCAATTAAATCGTGCCCGACATTATCAAACCGAAAAAATTATTAGCATACTTCCATGGATTGCAACGGTTGATGCATTCCAACATTGGATTTATGAAAACCCTGCTCATACTCGCACCGAACGAAATGATGCCTGGAAAAAAATACATAAAAGATTTGCTGGAAAAGTAATTGATCGCAGTTCTTATCCCGAATTTGAAGAAACTGCTTGGCACAAACAATTGCATATTTACGAAGTGCCTTTCTATTACATTGAGTATGGCATTGCCCAACTAGGAGCAATTGGTGTTTGGCGTAACTATAAATCGAATCCTCAAAAGGCATTATCCGATTACGAGCAGGCGCTTGCTTTAGGATATACTAAAACACTTCCCGAATTGTACGAAATAGCAGGAGTTAAATTCGATTTTTCAGCCGAAAATGTGAAAGCCCTTTTGGAATTTGTGCGCAACGAGATTTAATTAATTCGTTTCAAATTAAAACTTCAATCGCATCTGAATACGGAAATCGGAACGCGTATTTCCTTGTACTTCCGATAATCCCGAACCTGAATAATCCCTGTTGGAATAGTAAAACTGAGCGATTCTAAACCACACATCAATTTTGCGGGTGATATCGTATTGAAGGGTAAAATAAGTTCGCGAACCTTTGTAATAGTATGCTGGGATGGAGAATGAATAAAGCACATCGCTTTCGTATGCGTAAATGCGCGCATTGTATCCATCGGTATCGAACAAGGCATAACGAAATGAGAATGTTAATGGCTTACTGATGGGTTTATAGACAATATCTTGCAAAATCACATAGCCAGTTTCTGTTGCCTGATTGGGTTGATTAAAAGCAACATATTCAACCCGGTTTCGCAACTTGAAAGAAGGTGAGATTTTGTACGATACATCGAATCTATAATTCTGCTGATGTTGTCCAATGGGATAATCAATATCTAAATCGTCCTCCCCCGTAATATTGCGTGAACGAATACGATCACGGAAGCGGAAATACATATCAACCGTTTTGGAAGGTGTGTAATTAATCTGAACCAATCCATCGTATCCTCCTGCAGGAGCATCAACCAAATACTTTAACCAAGGAAATTGCCAACGATCGAAATAGGCCGATACAGTGAAATACTTGATTGGCTTAGCAACCATGCCAATGTACGTCCCTTTTTCATTGATGTTTCGGGAGCCCTCGCTTATTGTAGCACCATAAATTGTTTGATAATTTCTAGCAAAATCTCGGTGTAAAAAAGTAAACGATAAACGTGGATCCAAACTGGCAATGAAACCATTTATGGAAGCATAACCTCCATTTGCCGATCGTGCAAATTCTCCAAAGAAGTTAAAATTCCGATAAATCCAATTGTAATCGATTCCAACGTTAGAAGCAGTTTGCCCTTTGAATTCAAAAGCGTTGTATGGCGATTCTGAACGTGTTAATGGAGCACTGTAATGATAATAAACACCTGTTACCCCAATTTGTAGTGTTCGCTTTTTAAATGCGACATGCGATCCAGCAATTTGTTCGCGAATATTTCCACGATCGAGAAGTTCAGATGGAGTGCGGTGGTATCCGCTTAAGTTGAAATTCGAGAACGCTTGTAAATCTTGGCTCACCGAATCGATTGCAGCAGCGTTCGTATTGATTTTTTTGTCCGAACCAAACACGGTAGCTTCTATATTACCCAAACGCCAACTTGTTGCGGCACCTCGCAAAAAAAGATTTTCGTTCACTGAGGTATATGCTTTTAATCCTGGGGCGCTGCGCTTGATATTCATCGCGTCGGCGGTTTTCCCAAAGGCAAATCCAGACCAAAATGTAAGACCTTGGCCGAACTGAGCTTGATAATCGCCAATGTTCAGCGATTTCAATTTCCCAATATTTTGAATGGCAATGTGCCCAGTCATGAAATCGAAGCCTTGCTTTTGTGAGCCTTTGAAAAATTCTTCACCAGCATCTTTTTCAGCAGTAAAACCAAAACTCACATAATTCCCATATTTATATCGATAGCGAGTGAATAATCGTTGTGGGCTTCCTAAGTAACGACTATCGGGATTGGCAGCAAGGTCTTCGGCTGTGATAGGTGAAAATCCTTTTTGTTGTTCGATGTTTTGAGATACCCTGAAAAATATCTCTTGATTCGCATATTTCATCATGTCTTTGAGTGAGATATTCAAGCGATTTAAATCTCGATCTACTTCCACATAAGGCAACATTTGATAAATCAGAGGAAGATCATATCCTTCAACCGCTTGCAATTCAAAAACAGAAAGTAGCATTCCAAACCTT
>JBBALS010000310.1:0-3013 GCA_040402915.1 Flavobacteriales bacterium | reverse complement strand
GTTTACTTCCGCATTATAGTTTACTCAATACCAGTGGCAAATCGCGGCAAGCATATTCAATCCATACTATCAACAAAAACGCAAACTACCCTGCCGAAAATTGGTTACAAAGACCCATGGACGAACTCAGAGGATTCTAACATTTTAATATGAAACTGAATTATGCTTGTCCTTATTGGGGTAGCGACCGCTATTCTCCTTCCGAATTTATTGATAAAGTTTTAGAATCTGGCTATCAAGGCATCGAGGTGTTTTTGCAACCCGATGATGCATTTAGTTCCGAGTTTGTAAAATGTATCCTAGAAACTCAAAAAAACAATCCCGATTTTTTCTTCATCGCACTGCAATTAACATTTCCGGTCAAAGAATCAGTCGATTCGTATATCCGCAAAATGGAAAGTAGTTTTTATCACCTAGCGGAACTGAATCCTTTGTTTATCAATTCGCATACAGGAAAAGATTACTATTCATTCGATGAAAACTGCCGAGTGATTGAACATGCCATGAACATCAGTTCAAAAACCGGTGTTCGAATTTTGCATGAAACACACCGAGGACGATTTTCATTTCATGCAGCCTCGCTTCTCCCCTATTTGAATAAATTTCCTGAAATGGAACTTGTTGGAGACCTCTCTCATTTTTGCACAGTTTCGGAAAGCATGCTCGAAGATCAAGAAGAAATCATTAATCAAATCATCCCTTTTGTTTCACATATCCATGCTCGTGTTGGATTTGAACAAGCTCCACAAGTAAACAATCCGGCTGCACCTGAATGGAGTAACCATGTAAATCAATTTATACATTGGTGGCAAGCAATTGTTAATAGCAATAAAGATAGAGGGAACGATTCGTTTACAATTAGTCCGGAATTTGGCCCTGAACCTTATATGCCTGTTCAACCATATAGTCAAATTCCATTAAGTAATCAGTGGGATAACAATGTTTATATGATGAACATTTTAAAACAGAGGTTGTTGGTCTAAGTGAATGCATTAAAGAAAAATAGGGTTTAGTCCTACTCATTTGAATGTTAAAAAATGCTCCAAGAGTATGTTTCATTTTTAAAGTGCTTCTTTCTATCTTTAGCCCAAATATAAAAACTATGTATCAAGACCCTATCGATCAACTTACCATGAGCCAAAGCCGCGAAACGGCTCAGGCAACATTCATGACTAAAGTGTATGGCTGGATGACCATCGCTTTGCTGATTACCGCATTTGCTGCGATGTTTACGGTTAGTTCACCAGCGCTAATCGAATTAATTTTTGGCAATAAACTTGTTTTTTACGGACTTATCATAGGCGAACTTATACTTGTAGGTTCACTCGTTTTGGCAGTTCAAAAAATGTCACCGACAATGGCGGCACTCGTTTTTATTGGCTATTCAGCTTTGAACGGGTTAACGCTCGCATCCATTTTTCTAGTTTACACAGCAGGTTCAATTTCATTAACCTTTTTCATTACTGCTGGAACTTTTGCTGTAATGAGTATTTACGGATACACAACCAAAGCCGATTTAACACGCATTGGCAATTTGGCATTGATGGCACTTGTTGGGGTTATTATTGCATCCATTGCTAATTTTTTCCTTCAAAGCGAAATGCTTTACTGGATTATCAGTTATTTGGGCGTGGCAATCTTTGTTGGATTAGTAGCGTATGACACACAGAAAATAAAGAACATGAGTGCTTCTATAGATGTAAACTCTGCTGAGGGTAAACGAGCATCTTTGATTGGAGCATTAACGCTTTATCTGGATTTCATTAATCTTTTCCTTTTCTTGCTCCGTTTGTTCGGAAATCGCAAATAATAAAGTATTTACATAGCTTGTCATATTTATTCGACGGGCTATTTTTTTTCAATCCTTTTAAATAAATCAATCAATGTTAAAATCATTTTCCCTCAGTCTATTGGTTTGCTTATTTATGCAAACAACCCTTATCAATGCTCAAAAAAACGAATCTAATTCTATCAAACTTGAAGATGGTATGTATGCTGAAATGACTACCAACAAAGGTGTTATTATCCTTCAACTCGAATTTGAAAAAACACCACTTACCGTTGCGAATTTTGTAGGTTTAGCAGAAGGAGTTATCGAAAATACTGCAAAGAAAGTTGGAGTACCCTTTTATGATTCTTTAAAATTCCATCGTGTAATCAAAGATTTTATGATTCAAGGTGGAGATCCATTGGGGAATGGTTCTGGTGGTCCAGGATATAAATTCAAGGATGAATTTGTTCCCGAATTGAAACATACAGGACCGGGAATTTTCTCCATGGCCAATGCCGGTCCTACAACCAATGGCAGTCAGTTTTTCATCACACATAAAGAAACACCTTGGCTCAATGGAAAGCACACTGTTTTTGGCCATGTTATTCAAGGACAAGATGTGGTTGATGCAATCGTGCAAGGCGACATTATTGTTACTGTAAAGATTATCCGCAAAGGTAAGCCCGCAAAGAAATTCGATGCTTTAAAAACGTTTACTGAATTAAACAAATAACATTTCTAAAAACCACTAATGAAAAATCTACTATTGGCAGCCACATTCACTGCCACTTTGGGACTTTTTGCCCAAACTCCCAATGTTACACTTCAGCAAGTTGCCAATATCACAACTTCGCCATCCAATAAAGTTACAAGTATTGCCAACTGTGGTGATGGGAGATTGTTTTTTACTGAAGCACCTGGTCGAATTAAATTCTTCGATCCTTATACAACAGGCGGCGTTACAACGGCAACAACCTTCTTGAACATTGCTACGCGGGTAAAAAGTACGGGTAACGAACAAGGATTATTGGGATTGGCTTTTGCTCCCGATTATGCTACGAGTGGTCGGTTTTACGTTAATTACACCAACCTAACTGGAGTCGGAAACACAACTATTTCACGATTTACCGTTTCATCCGATCCGAATGCAGGAAATGCAGCTTCCGAAGAAATTCTTCTCACCATTACACAACCTTATACCAACCACAACGGAGGAAATATTCTCTTTGGACCAGATGGATA
>JBBALS010000309.1:0-3022 GCA_040402915.1 Flavobacteriales bacterium | reverse complement strand
GATGGAAAGCCATATACGTACAAGATGATTATTGCTTAAAATACTAATTCAATAAATTGATTCTGAAATTTATATGAATTTAAAAGAAGATTTCTTCCCTGTTATCGTTGTGTTTCTCTTTACTTTTATTTATTCATGCAAAAGCACTGATGAGCAAGCCAAAGAACAAGTTTCAAAATTTTTATCAGAAACTGCGGATGAGCATTTTAATCGGAAATTGATGGATTACTCCATTTTTAAATCCGACTACAAATCGGTTTTTGATAGTTCAGGATATTATCCTTTGAAAAATCCTTCGCTTACTGTTCAATCAAATTCGGATTCGGTTATTGTTGTTATTTCAAAAGGAATTACAACAAATGTGTTAGGATTTGAAATAGAAGAAAAGCAAGAGTTTCGATTGAAAAATATCCAAGGAAATTGGCAAATAGACAATTCCAATAATTTCCTTGTCGACCATGCGAATTTTAAGTTTGTGGGTGATGACTATGAGCAATTATGGGATAAAGAACAGTCCATAGCATTGAATCAAGTTCAAGAAAACGTTATGTTGGAAGTTGTTAAATCTCCAGAAGGATTTACTTTTTCAGATTCGCGTGATGGGATGTTGAAACTGATTAACAATTCGGAGTTCGACATTCGAAAACTTCGAATTTCCATAGAGCATTTCGATAACTTAGGCAATTCGGTCAATTCAGACGAAGAAATTGTTTTGGATGTTATTCGGAAACATGGTTATCGCGTCATTCATTGGTTTTCGAAAGATTGTTTGAACTGCTATTCTCAAAAATTTAAAGTGATTTTTGTTGATGAAAACGAATGAAACAATAAACCTTCATAATTCTAATATCGAATTTAATTTTATAAAATGAAACATTCCATTGCCATAAAGATTTTTAGTCTATCGGTAGGCATTTTAATCATGATGATTATTGTGGCTATTTTGAATAGTGTTCAGGTTATTCAATTAGGTGGGGAAGTGAGCGATATCGCCAATAAAGCAATTCCATTATCGAGCAGTGCCGCTCAATTAAATGAATCGGGTTTACGCAGAAGAATCGCATTCGAACGCCTTTTTCGGGAATATCAAATGGCAAATCCAGATTCATCCGTGATGAAAGAAGCCGAAACCAATTTCGAAAAATTCACCTTGTTGGTTGATGATCATGTTGTGCAATTGCGATTTTATTTGGCGAATCCTCCCAATAATAAAGAAGACCGGGAGTTGTATGCCAAGGCAAGGGAACTTGTTTCGGAAATAGAAGCAACATTTACCCAGCAAACCGATATTGCACGACGGGTTTTAAAGAGAATCAGATATGGCGATAAAGGAGTAGATGCCGAATTGATGGAAATTAACGTTAAGGCACAATCTATCTTACAAATCAAACGTTCGGAATTGCAAAAATTGGCAGTCGTTATTGCAAATAAATCTGTTGATAGAGCAAAAATTGCCGAACAGAAAGTGCTCTGGAGTAGTTTAATTGTGACATTGCTTGCTCTGGCACTCGGACTATGGGGAGCTTGGTTTCTTTCCAAACGTCTTGCAAATCCGATAATGAGTTTGCTCAAGTCAACTCAAGCAGTTCATGGAGGAAATCTTTCTGTGAAAATTGAAGGACTTCCAGAAGATGAGATTGGTCAATTGGGAGATAGTATGAATTTGATGATTGCCGAATTACGGAAGAAACAAGATATGCAGGCTGTAATAAGTACTTATATCGATCCACGAGTTGTTGAGAAGATTATTTTACCGGGACGTGCAGAAGTACTTGCTGGTCAAAAGCAAATCATGACCATCTTCTTTTCGGATATCGCAGGTTTTACAGGTATTAGCGAACGCTTATCTCCAACGGGTTTGGTGAAAATGGTGAACCGATATTTTACTCTTATGACCGAATGTATCAAAGCGGAAGGCGGCATCATCGATAAATTTATTGGCGATGCGATAATGGCTTATTGGGGACCTCCTTTTATCACGGAGGAGGAACAAGCTTCCGCCGCATGTAGAGCAGCAATTCGTCAACGCGATGCATTGGTTCAATTTCGAAAAGAACTTCCCGATTTGCTCGGTTTGAGAAAAGACATTCCTGAGATCAACATCCGAATTGGATTAGCTACAGGTGAAGTAGTTGTGGGTAACATTGGAAGCGATACAGCTAGAAGCTACACTGTGATGGGCGACATCGTAAACTTGGCTTCGCGGTTGGAATCGATTAACAAGCAATATGGAACGACCATCATTATTTCGGAAGCGACCATGCGCATGGCGGATATTCACATTGAAGTAATGGAACTCGATCGCATTATTGTGAAAGGGAAATCGGAACCGGTCGAGATTTATGAACTGTTATCATTGACTGGCGAATTGGATGAAGCTTCAGCATTAAGGAGAATTCGTTTTGCAGAAGCAATAGTTGCTTATAGAAACCAAGACTGGCTTGTTGCTGGTGCAGTTTTTACAGAACTCCATGAGAAATTCAATGATAAAACAGCGAAGGTCTTTATTGAACGAATCAATCTTCTTACTTCACATTCACTTGGTGAAGGTTGGGATGGTGTTTGGCGAATGACTACAAAGTAATCTTCCCATTTTTCTTGCTCTTATCTCAGTTCCTGAACAACAATTAAGTCGAATTTCTGTTAATGATTCTCAATCTTTTTTATGTTGAAACTTCAATCTATTTTTTTGATTTCAAACATTCTTTTGTTTTTAAATGGATGTCAGAGTCAATCAACCAACAAACTAACCGATATATCAAACCCCATGGACAATCATTCCAACAATCCTTATTATTCAAGAACCGATACCACACAATTAACAACCTCGGATGCCGAATGGAAAAAAGTACTTCCTACGGATGTGTATGAGATTTCAAGAAACAAAGGAACTGAACGATCTTTCACTGGTAAATACTGGGATTTTGAAGGTTTGGGAATGTATTATTGCGCTGCTTGTGGAAACGCCTTATTTAAATCGGATGCGAAATTTGGAAGTGGTTGCGGATGGCCGAGTTTCTAT
>JBBALS010000308.1:0-3041 GCA_040402915.1 Flavobacteriales bacterium | reverse complement strand
TTTCGCGCGGTATTGATATGTTCGATTGTGTGATGCCTACCCGAAATGCTCGCAATGGAATGCTGTTCACAAGCGAAGGGATAATCAACATACGCAACGAAAAATGGAAGAAAGATTTTTCTCCTATCGATCCATTGTTAATTACGTTTGCTGATCAACACTATACAAAAGCATATTTACGTCACTTGTTTATTGCTGGTGAATACTTGGCAGGTATGATTGCCAGTGTCCATAATTTAGGGTTTTATTTGTGGTTGGTAAAGGAATCGCGCCGAAGGATTATAGATGGAACTTTCAGTTCATGGAAAGATGAAATGGTCATTAAACTGAGCCGCCGCTTATGAACGCAGGATTTAAAATTCTCGATCGATACATCATCAAGAAATTTCTTGGGACATTTTTCTTCTCAGTGTTATTTTTTGGGGTTGTATTGCCCGTTGTATTTGATGTAACTGAAAAGATGGATGATATTCTTGAAAAAGGAATTCCCATCAAAGAACTCATCGTTGATTATTATTTCAATTTCATTCCCTATTTCGCGAATTTATTTACTCCCATTTTTGGATTTATTAGTGTGGTGTTTTTTACCTCCAAGATGGCCAATCAAACCGAGATTGTTGCAATATTAACCAGCGGAGTTAGCTTTAGACGCATGTTACGGCCTTTTATGATTTCGTCATTAGTTGTAGCATTGTTCTCTTTTTTACTGGGAAGTTTCATTATCCCACCGGCCAATGCTCGACGTTTAACGTTTGAATACAAGTACATCAAATACAATTGGAACCGAAATTTTAGCAATCTGCACCGTCAAATATCACCAGGAACATTTGTGTATCTCGAAACCTACACCCAAAATACGGGACTCGGATTTCGGTTTACGCAAGAGAAATTCGAAAACAAGAAAATGACATATAAAATGAGTGCCGATTATCTCCGCTGGGATTCTACCTCGAATAAATGGTTGCTCGATAATTTCATGATGCGCACTTTTGATGGAAGCAAGGAGCATATCCGAAAAATAACACTGCTCGATACTACCTTGCAATTTAAACCAGCCGATTTCGCTTTGGCGGATGATGATGTTCAAATGATGGATTTTTTTGAATTGGATCGATTTATTGACCGCGAACAAAACAAAGGATCCGAATTTATCGATTATTACTTGTTGGAAAAACATCGCCGAATGGCCAATCCATTTGCAAGCATAATCCTAACACTTATTGCTGTTCCGCTTGCTGCGAGAAAAGTCAGGGGAGGGGTTGGATTGCATATCGGAATTGGTATCGGGATTAGTTTTACCTACATCATGTTTATGCAGGTTTCTTCGGTATTCGCAACCGAAGGTGGATTTAACCCAGCCCTTGCTGCTTGGATTCCCAATATTATCTTCTTTTTATTGGCATTGGTGCTCATATACAAGGCTCCTAAATAAACGTTTGCATAATTGAAGATATTTATTTTCAATTAAATTTTTCGAAACCGTCTGTCAATAAACAGCTCTTTCTTATATTTGTATTTAGCAATTAAAATTAGCGTTACGTTTATCTTATTCCATTTACATCAATCATTATTAAACTTTATATGCTTATCAATTCTGCTCGCTCGGCAGATAAATCCATTTTATACTAGCACATATTTTAATTAGGGGATGTTGATTTTTGTTAAACGCGCGTTTTTCAATTCATTAACTATGATTCCATTCATCTATTAAATCAATACTTAAAGATTATGTTAGAACCAAGAAACGGCGTTGTGCGCGTTGGCGTTTTTTACGACGGAAACTATTTTTTACATGTTAGTAATTATTACAACTACTTCCATCATCGCCGCCGCAGAATAAGTATTGCTGGTCTTCATGGTTTTATTCGTCAGCAAATTGCAAGTCAAATGCAGATGGATTACAGTCTGTGCCATGTTGTAGATGCGCATTATTTCAGAGGTCGTATGAGTGCCTATGATGCGAGTCAACGTGGAAACCAATTATACAACGATCGTTTATTCGATGATGTGTTGATGTCGGAAGGTGTCGTTACACATTATTTACCACTCCGAAATCGTTCTGGTCGCAAAGAAGAAAAAGGAATCGATGTCTGGCTTGCATTGGAAGCCCTCGAATTATGCTGGTTGAAGAAATACGATGTGCTAGTTCTTATTACTTCCGATGGGGATTTTGTGCCTTTAATTCGCAAAGTCAATACATTGGGAACGCGCGTTATGGTGCTTAGCTGGGATTTTGAATACACCGACGATACAAACCGGGAAATTATCACACGAACATCTACGGATTTATTGGCCGAAGTTACCTATCCTATTGCCATGCACGAACTCATCGACAACGAAGATGGAGACTACGAGGATTTAGTAAGCGGACTTTTTGTTGCCCTGGAAAGTGCTCCTAAAAGCTATAAAGAGATTGTCGATAAAGGAGAAACCAAAGTTTCGAAAGCTCTGAACATGAAAAGTGGATATGGTTTCGTTGCTTTTCCTCCTAATAATTTATTTTTCCATTATCTCGATGTGATTGAAGGTGATTTTAACGAAATTCACGATGGTGATACTGTTGAATTTACTGTTGAAATGAACGATAAAGGAAACGAGGTTGCTAAAAATGTTCGCAAAGTATCTGATGAATTTTTTGTGGAGAATGATAATCTAGACATCTCGTTTGATGACATAATCTAATCGAAGAACATTTTAAATTATTATGAACCCGATGTTTTGCACATAAGCAGAATGTCGGGTTTATTGTTCTAATCGGAAGTTCACCGTTTTTACCGCACGTGTAGGTGTGTTTTCTATAATCGATTCCTGAATAAACTGCGAAGCCTTCCCTTGAAATACTTCTTCCAGATTGAGTAATGCACCACATGGAATTTGCATTTGTTCAAAGTGTTTTAACCAAACGGCTCGCTCTTGTTTTTTAAATGAAGCATTCAAATTACTAGCTAATTCGGTTCTGTTTTTCAAACGATTGTGATTCGTGTAAAATCGTTCGTCATCGATTAATTCTTCAAGATCAAGGCAAACAATTAATTTATTGA
>JBBALS010000307.1:0-3054 GCA_040402915.1 Flavobacteriales bacterium | reverse complement strand
CTTGCTTTGGGAAAGTAACCGAAGGAGTTGATATCGTTGATCAAATTCGTCAAGGCGATAAGATTGAGAAGATTGTCGTTCACGAAGCTGCGCAATAATTTTGTATAGCCTCGCCATTCACGGTGGAGCCGGAACGCTCGCCCGCCACCAGTTTACTCCCGAAAAAGAAGCTGCTTATCATGCTGCTTTAAAGGAGGCATTGGAGGCGGGCGATTCCATTTTAAAAAATGGAGGACAATCCATTGATGCAGTGGAAGCCTGCATTCGTTCGCTCGAAGATTGTATCCTCTTTAACGCTGGGCGTGGTGCTGTTTTTACACACGATAAAACCCACGAATTGGACGCATCCATCATGGAAGGTAAGTATCTGAAAGCGGGAGCAGTAGCAGGTGTTACCGGAATTGCGAATCCAATTACTTTGGCGCGTTCAATCATGGACAATTCCGAACATGTTTTGCTGTGTGGAAAAGGTGCCGAAGCTTTTGCCTTAGAGCATGGTTTTCGCAAAGAGAATCCCGATTACTTCTACAGTGAATTGCGCTACAATCAATTGATGCAGGTGATTAATGAAACATCAGCGCATCTCGATCATTCGGTACAATTGCCACCTGACGAGAAAAAATTTGGAACAGTTGGCGCTGTTGCTTGCGATGTGCATGGAAATTTAGCAGCAGGAACATCAACGGGCGGAATGACCAACAAACGCTGGGGAAGGGCGGGAGATAGCCCCATTATTGGAGCTGGAACGTATGCGAACAATACAACTTGTGCTATTTCATGTACTGGTCATGGCGAATTTTTTATTCGTGCAGTGGTTGCATACGACATCAGTTGTTTAATGGAGTATGCCGGAATTACTCTAGAACAGGCCTGCCAGAAGGTGGTCAATGATAAATTAGTGAAGTTTGGAGGCGAAGGTGGATTGATTGCCATCGACACACAAGGAAATATTTGTTTGCCTTTTAATTCAGAAGGCATGTATCGTGCTTGGAAATCGCACGAATCTGATACATTTACGGCGATCTTTTAAGACCGCTTTATGAATCCATCTTTCAGAACACTTTTAATTGGTGTTCCTTTATTGACGAGCCTTTCGGTATTTTCACAGAAAGAAATTGTTAAACCTGAAATTAAGAAAATGCCCTTCGATTCGGCTTCCGTTCCCCGCGAACGCTTTGTCGATTTCCAACATTTACGTTTGGAGGCATCTTTCAACCCTGAAAAAGGACAAATTTCTGGAATCGTCACACATCGATTTCAAGCTTTGCGTAAAAACGTAGATACCTTGTTTTTCGATGCTCCCGATATCAAGGTCATAGAGGTTTTATATGAATCGAAACCCCTTCTATTACGAAATTGGCCAACTGGTATTACAGTACTTTTTCCACATACATTAAATTGGAATGCGTTGGATAGTCTTAGCATTCTATACGAAGCAAAACCACGCCATGGTTTGTATTTCGTTGGGTGGAATGATCCAACAAACCGAGCTCGCAAACAAATCTGGACTCAGGGTCAAGGAATCGATAATCGTTGCTGGCTGCCCATGTTCGATGATATGAGCGATAAGATAACTTCCGAAATGATTATCACCATGGCAAAACCGTATAAAGTTTTATCGAATGGTGTAAAATTGGAAACCATAGACAAGGGCAATTCTTCCGTTTGGCATTACCGAATGAATAAGCCACATGCGCCGTATTTAATTATGTTGGGCATTGGAGATTACGATATAGAAACACGCAAAACTCAATCAGGTCTCACAACCAATTTGTGGTATTACCCCGATTGGAAAAGTCGCGTGTCCTTAACCTATGCAAAAAGTACCGAGATGATTGATTTTTTTGAACAAGAAATTGGCATCCCATTTCCTTGGGAAAACTACAGCCAGATTCCTGTTCAAGAGTTTATGTATGGCGCAATGGAGAATACCACCGCTACAGTTTTTGGTGATTTCTTTTTTAACGATGAAAGAGGAAACCTTGACAGAAGCTATATCGGAGTAAATGCCCATGAATTGGCGCACCAGTGGTTTGGCGATATGGTAACTGCCAGATCCGAGACTCATCATTGGCTTCAAGAAAGTTTCGCAACACATTACAACATGATGTATGAGCGCGAAGCATTTGGTCAGGATTACTTCGACAAAGCACGTCGCAATGCTCAAAATGCAGCATTCAATGCATCTTCAAAGGATTTATTTCCAATTGCAAGCAGCAAAGCGGGAAGTACTCGTTGGTATCCCAAAGGTGCAGTGGTTTTAGAAATGTTGAAATATGTTGTGGGAAGAGAGGAGTTTAATCGTTCAATCAAACATTATTTAGAGAGCCATCCATACAGCAATGTCGATACGGAAGATTTACTTGTCGCATTTCATGAAACTCTCGGGTATTCGCTCGATTGGTTTTGGGATCAATGGATTTACAGAGGAGGCGAGCCCATCTATCAAGTCAAAACAACGAGCAATGAAACTCAAACTTCATTTGAAGTAACCCAATTGCAAGAGAATTTGCCTTACGTTGGATTGTTTAAAATGCCTATCGTTTTTGAATTGCATTTTAGTGATGGAACATCTGTGAATAAAACGGTTTGGATTTCCGAAAAGCAAACCCAAGTTACATTGGATCATCCGGCGGGGAAAAAGTTAGCTTATCCATTATTTGATCCTGGAAATCAGGTGATAAAAGGAAGCGAGTTTGAGAAATCGTTTGAATATCTGAAAGCTCAAGCATTAACGGCAAAACACATGTTAGATCGATTGGATGCAATTGAAGCTTTGCAAGAAATTGCCTTTGATAAAAAGCGCGATTTGCTTAATCAAGTGTATAAGCAAGAAACATTTTATGCAGTTAAAGAGGCCATCATTGATCAACTAGCGAAAGACGAGCATAAAAAATCGAGAGCTTTATTAAATTCAGCGACGAAAGATTCCGATGTGCAGGTTCGCAAAGCCTTGATTTCGGCATTTGATACACTCCCCGAATTTTTGAAGAAGTCGGTTGAACTGATGTTGAACGAACGCAGTTATCAATTGCAAGAGGAAGTGTTGTATAA